>DASWUY010000445.1:0-2967 GCA_036401435.1 Acidobacteriaceae bacterium
GAGACGGGGATCGAGGCGGGGATCGGGCGGTACATCGAGTGGATCAAGACGCAGGGAGCGGTGGAGGACTACTTCTCAAAGGCTGAGGCCGGGCTGCGGGCGAAGGGGATTGTGCAGAGCGTGGCGGGAGCTATCAAGCAGGGCGGGTGAGGCCGATGCGGGCGAGAACGCCGAGGATGCGGAGGGCGGCCCGGAGTGACGCCCGGAAGTCACCGGAAACCTTGCTGGTGCCGGCGATGCGGCAGCGGTAGTCGACGGGGAGCTCGAGGATGCGGAGGTGGTGCTGGGCGGCCTTGATCTGCATTTCAAGGTTCCAGCCATAGGTGAGCTCCGACATGTGGAGGCGGTGGAAGGCGGAGCGGCGGATAGCGCGGAAGGGACCCATATCGGTGTAGCGGACGCCGTGAAGCAGGTGGAGGAGGCGGCCGACCAGGTGCGCGGCGAAGAGCTGGCTGGGGAGCATGGAGCCGGGCTCGCGGGTGCCGCGGAGGCGGGAGCCGAGGGTGAAGTCGGCCTCGTCGCGCTCAATGGGAGCGGTGAGGCGCGGGAGGTCGGCGATGAGGTCGCTGCCGTCGCCGTCCATGTAGACCAGGATGGTGCTGGAGGGGAGGGCGGCGGCGGAGCCGGCCAGGCAGGCGGCGCCGTAGCCGCAGGGGGAGTGGAGGACGCGGGCGCCGGCCGCGGCGGCGACCTGGGCGGTGCCGTCAGTCGAGCCGTTGTCGACCACGATGCACTCGGCGATGAGGTGCCAGGGCATGGAGGCGACGACCTGGCCGATGGACTCGCATTCGTCGAGCGCGGGGATGATGACGGAGATGGGCACCGGGTGGGCCTCGGGCGGGGAGCGGCGCGGGCATGGCGCTTCGGGAGCAGAGGCCACGACCGCGCTTTCAGCGGCTCTAGACGGAGAGCGTGAGGATGCGGTTGAGGCGCTGGACGAAGGTGGCCGGATCTTCGAGCGGTACGCCTTCCATGAGGAGTGCCTGGTCGAAGAGCAGCCAGGCGGCATCTTCGGCGACCGCGTCATCGGTGCGGGCCATGAGCTTCTGGACGATGGGGTGATCCGGGTTGATCTCAAGGGTGGGCTTGAGGGTGGGCACGTCTTTCTGCCCCATCGCGCGGAGCATCTGCTGCATTTTGAGGGAGGGCTCTTCCTCATCGGAGACGATGCAGGAGGGGCTGTCGGCGAGGCGGATGGAGGCGCGCACGTCCTTGACCCGGTCGCCGAGCCGGGTGCGAAGCATGTCGAGGAGCGGCTTGAGGGCTTCTGCCTTGTCGGTTTCGGTGGCGTCGTCTTCGTTCTTGAGGTCGTCGCTGGTAGAGGCCTTGTTGACCGACTTGAGCTCGATGTCGCCGTAGCGGTCGACGCCGGAGAAGACGATCTCGTCGATCTCATCGTCGAGGAGGAGGACTTCGATCTCGCGCTTCTTGTAGATCTCGAGCAGGGGCGAGGTGCGGAGCAGGGACTCGGCACCGCCGGTGATGTAGTAGATGCCCTTCTGCCCTTCCTTCATGCGCGACTTGACGTCGGCCAGGCTGGTGAGGCCGTCGACCCGGGTGGACTTGAAGCGGACGAGGTCCAGGAGGGTTTCGCGGTTGGCGTAGTCGCCGTGCAGGCCCTCCTTGAGGGGGCGGTTGTACTCGGTGATGAACTTGAGGTAGGTGTCGGGCTGGTTGGTAGCGAGGTTCTTGAGCTCGGACAGGATCTTTTTGACGCTAGCGGTGCGGATGGAGGTAAGGATGCGGTTCTGCTGGAGGAGCTCGCGGGAGACGTTGAGAGGCAGATCTTCGCTGTCGATGATGCCGCGGACAAAGCGCAGGTACTGGGGCAGGAGCTCCCTGGCGTCATCCATGACGAAGACGCGCTTGACGTATAGCTTGACGCCGACCTTGTACTCGGCGTTATAGAGATCGAGGGGCGCCTTGGCGGGGATGTAGAAGAGGGTGATGTATTCGAGGGAGCCTTCGGCGCGGGTGTGGAACCAGACGAGCGGGTCTTCCCAGTCCCCGGAGAGGGATTTGTAGAGCTCCTTGTAGTCGTCGTCGGAGAGTTCGGACTTAGGGCGCCGCCAAAGGGCGCTGGCGGCGTTGACCTGCTCGGTGACGCGGGTCTTGATGGACTTCTTCTCCGCCTCGTTCCACTCGCTCTTGTCGTAGGTGAGGAAGATCGGAAAGGCGATGTGGTTGGAGTACTTCTTTACGATCTCCTGCAGGCGCCAGCTGTTGGCGTACTGCTGGCCTTCTTCGTTGAGGTGAAGCAGGATGGTGGTGCCGGCGGCAGAGCGGGTGGCGGGCTCGATCGCGTAGCCGGATTTGCCATCGCTGACCCAGCGCCAGGCCTGTTCTTCGCCGGCCTTGCGGGAGACGACCTCGACGCGGTCGGCGACCATGAAGGCGCTATAGAAGCCGACGCCGAACTGGCCGATGAGGTTGGAGTCGCGGCGGGCGTCTCCGGAAAGCTGGGAGAGGAAGTTCTTGGTGCCGGAGCGGGCGATAGTGCCGAGGTTGGAGACCAGGTCCTGCTCGTTCATGCCGATGCCGGTGTCGGAGAGGGTGAGGGTCTTGTGCTCTTCGTCGAGCTCGAGGTCGATGCGGGGCTCGAAGGCGAGCGCCTTGAAGGCTTCGTCGGTCAGGGTGAGGTGGCGGAGCTTGTCGAGGGCGTCGGAAGAGTTGGAGATGAGCTCGCGGAGGAAGATCTCGGGGTGCGAGTAGAGCGAGTGAATGATGAGCTGAAGGAGCTGGCTGACTTCGGTCTGGAACTCTTGTGTGGGCATAAGGGTCTTCTCCACTTTAAACGAATGGGGTGGCGGGGACGGGGTGCGTGTCAGGGCCTGCGGGGCGGGGCATGGGCATGGATGGGGGTGGCTACGTTGTACTGGGCGAGCACGGCTCCGGTGCTGCGGTCGAGCAGGAGGGCGGCGGCGCGCTCGGCGGGCAGGAGGAAGGAGAGGCGGGCGCCGGTGGGTT
>DASWUY010000446.1:0-3936 GCA_036401435.1 Acidobacteriaceae bacterium
AATCCCCCCAAAGTCGGACCGCGCACGTTTCTCCACTCACAGCCGTCGCCCCACGCCGGCGACAGCCAATCCCAGCCGCCGGCGACAGCCAGTCCCAGCCAATGATAGCTTCGGCCATGGCCAGTGTGCGGGGCGGTAGCCATCGGCTGCAGCGGGTTCGGTCACAAGCCGTGTGGCTGCTTCTGCTCGCGTTCCTCCCTAACGCGCCCGGCGGCTGGGCCGCGGCCCACGCCCCGCGTGCGCCCAAGCCGGCTCAGCCCGACTACACCCGGCGCCTGTGGCGTGTGCAGGACGGGCTGCCGGAAGACACCGTGCAGGCGCTCGCGCAGAGCGCAGACGGCTACCTCTGGGCAGGCACCACTGGCGGCCTGGCCCGCTTCGACGGCTCGCAGTTCTCCATCCTCGGGCAGAGCAACACGCCCGATCTCAAGCTTGCTGCGAGTGCCGGCGATGAAGCGCTGCGCGACAACAGCATCTTCTGCCTGCTCTCGGCCCGCGATGGCAGCCTCTGGTTCGGGAGCGAAGGCTCCGGCCTGCTGCACTACCGGCAGGGGCACGTTGAGAGCTTCGCCGCCGCGCAGGGCCTTACCGACGGCTTCGTGCGCAGCCTGCTTGAGGATGAGCGAGGCCGGCTGTGGATCGGCACCGACAATGGCCTCTTCCAGCTGGACCCGACCGCCCTCGGCAGCCCCCACGTGCGCCGCATCGACGTGCCCGGCTTCATGCGGCCCATCGCCGTGCACGCCATTGCCGAGGACCGCGAGCACCGTCTATGGGTGGGGGGTTCGCGACTGGTAACCATCAGCCCCGACCTCACTTCCACCCCTGGCGCCAGGCCGGGCCAGGTCACAGAGCAGACGCTGCCCGGCGCCTACAGCCAGAACCGCGTCAAGAGCATCCTGCAGACCGCCGACGGCGCGCTTTGGGTCGGCACCATCGGGGGGCTCGACCGCCTCGCCCACGGCCGCTTCACGAGCGTCGCCGGGGTCACCGGCACGGTGCGCGCCCTGCGCCAGACCAGCGACGGAACCCTCTGGATCGGCACCATCGGCCATGGCCTGTGGACCCTTCGCAACGGGCGCATGATGCACATGGGACCCACTGGCCTGCTGCCCAGCAACACTGTGCTGAGCATCTACGAGGACCACGAGGCGCAGGTGTGGGTCGGCACCCAGGAGGGCATGGTGCGCTTGAGCCGCACGCCGGTGCACGTGCTGCCCCTGCCCGGCGGCTCCGATCCCGACTTTGAAACCATCTCGCGCGATGGAGAGACGGGGCTCTGGGTGGTCTCCTCCCGTGTCTTCCGGGTCACGGCAGGCGTGGCTCACCCCTACGCCTTCCCTGGCCTCGGCACCACGTCGGTGCGCAATGTGTACCGCGACCGCGCCGGCGAGCTGTGGGTCGGCACAGATGGTAGCGGCGCCTTTCACCTCACGCGCCACGGCGCGGTCCACTACGCCGCGCCCGCCGGGCTGACCAACAACTTCGTGCGCGCCTTCCTTGAGGACCGGCAGGGCGGCATGTGGATCGCGACCGATGAAGGCCTCAGCCGCATTGACGCGCGAGGCGTGCGCAAGTACGGCATGGGCGATGGCCTGGCCTACTTCAGCACCCGCTGCCTGCTCGAGGACGACCAGGGCGACGTGTGGATCGGCACCGAGCAGGGGCTGAGCCACTGGCATGCCGGCGCCTTTGTGCAGGACCAGCTGACCCACGCCATGCGAGGCCAGAAGGTGTGGTCGCTGGTGGAAGACCGCAGCGGCTACCTGTGGGTGGGCACGCGCGACCACGGGCTCTTCCGCTACCGACGGGGCACGGTTGCCCGCTTCACCACGGCGCAGGGCCTGGCCAGCAACAGCATCTACCAGATCCTCGACGACGGAGCCGGACGCCTGTGGCTGAGCGGGCCCACCACTCTGTCCTCCATCCCGCTGGCGCAGCTCCAGGCAGACCCTCCGTCGGCCAGCCTGCTGCTCAACGTGGCTGTCTACGACATGCCCTACGGAGCCGACGACGCGCAGTTCTACGGCGGCCGCCAGCCCTCCGGTTCACTCGACGCCATGGGCCGGGTCTGGTTCCCCAGCAGCAAAGGGGCGGTCTACGTGGCTCCGGGTGACGCCATTGCGCCCAACCGTCCTGCGCCCCGGGTCATCCTGCGCAGCCTGGTGGTCGACGGGCGCGCCCTTAACCCTTCTGCCGCCGGGGCCATCGTGCCCGCGCATGCCTCGCGGCTTGAGTTCTCCTACGCGCCCCTGCTGCTCCGCTCCCAGCGCGGCATCCGCTTCCGCTACCGGCTCGACGGCTTTGAGACCCACTGGAACTATGCCGGGGAGGCGCACACTGCCTCCTACACCAACCTGCCCGCCGGGCACTATCGCTTTGAGGTGGTCGCCTTCTCGGTCGACGACCCGGGCGTGACCTCGATCGACACCCTCTCGGTCGAAAAGCAGCCCTACTACTACCAGACCCGCTGGTTCTGGGCCATGTGCCTGCTGTTGCTGGTGGGCGGCGCATGGACCATCTACCACTCGCGCATCCGCGGGCTCCGCCTGCGTTTCGACGCCGTGCTCGCCGAGCGCAGCCGCCTGGCTCGCGAGATGCACGACACCGTCATCCAGGGCTGCACCAGCATCTCCGCCCTGCTTGAGGCCATCGCCAGCCAGCAGCGCCGCTCCGACCCCTCCGCCGCTGACCAGAACACCCTGCTCGGCTACGCGCGTACCCAGGTCCGGGCAACCATTGACGAGGCTCGCGAGGCGGTCTGGAACCTGCGCCACGGCGAAGAGCCAGAGCATGATCTGCTCGCCTCCCTCCAGACCCTCGCGGTGCACACCACACGCGAGTCGGGCATCGCCGTAGACTGTTCGAGCGAAGGCCGGCCGTTCCGTGTGGCCGGCTCCCAGGCCCACGAGGTGCTGATGACCGTGCGGGAGGCGATCTACAACGCAGTGCTGCATGGGCGGCCGCAGCGCATCGGCGTCGAGGCGCGTTTTGCCTCCCGCCAGCTCGAGATCCGGGTGCTCGACGACGGATCAGGCTTCGTGCCCGAAAAAAGTCCCGACGCCTCGGGCAATCACTACGGCATCATGGGTATGCGCGAGCGAATCGACCGCGTCGGCGGCAGCCTCCGCTTGACCAGCGTTCTCGGCCGCGGCACCGAGGTCGCCATCACCCTCAAGCGGCGCGGCCAGGGCGCCTCCCGGTCAGGGCTGGCATGAGCAGCCAGCCCCGCCCCGACAAGTCCGGCATCCGCATCCTGGTGGTCGATGACCATCCCCTCATGCGCGTCGGCATCGCCGCCATCATTGAGGCGCGCGACGACATGACCGTCGTAGGCCAGGCCGGCACCGCCGAAGAGGCCATCGAGCTCCACCACCAGCACCACCCCGACCTGACGCTGATGGACCTGCGCCTGCCGCAGAAAAGCGGTGTGGAAGCGATCCGGATCATCCGCGCCCGCGAGCCCTCCGCCCGCTTCGTCGTGCTGACCACGTATGAAGGCGATGAGGATATCCACCAGGCGCTCGAAGCCGGCGCGCGCGGCTACCTGATCAAGGGCATGCCCCATGAGGCGCTCATCGAGGCGCTGCGCAAGGTGCATGCCGGCGGACGCTTCCTGCCCTCGCCCATCACCCGCGCACTGGCCTCGCGCACGCCTGACTCCGAGCTGAGCCTGCGCGAACGCGAGGTGCTGCAGCTGCTGGTACGCGGGCGCAGCAACCGCCAGATCGCCGATCAGCTGCACATCAAGGAGGCCACCGTGAAGTCGCACGTCAGCGTCATCCTGATGCGGCTGCAGGTGCGCGACCGCACCCAGGCCGTAGTGGTGGCGCTGCAGCGGGGCCTCGCCCACCTGTAGCCCCAGCGTCGTACACCGCACAGAAGAGGAACCTCGGCGCCTGTCGCCCCACCGCCACCCTCCCTAAAAAACGTTGC
>DASWUY010000447.1:0-10995 GCA_036401435.1 Acidobacteriaceae bacterium
AAGGAGATGGCTCGTTCGTTGGTGGCGGCGGGGGTGAGTGGTGCGGTGCTGGCTGGCCTCTGTCGCATCAGCGGGGCGGTTCGGTCCCGTCCGGCAGAACTCATGCTTCTGCTGACGAGCGTGGTGGTGTGGGTGGGGGTGTGCGCGGGGGTGCTGCGCGCAAGCGGATCGAGGCTTCCGGGAGAGTTGATGCGGCGCCTGCGGCGGTGACGCGGGGACCCGCTCGGCGCCCGGCGAGTCACTTACTAAGAACTTAAAGCGGAAGCCGTGAAGTCGTAGTGCATGCCGGTGAGACCCTCGGAGAGTTTCCAGAGCTTTTCGGCGAGCACGGGGTCCTTGGCCTGAGCCGTTGGCTGCACTTCCCTAGGGTAGCCGCGTACCTCGAGAAAGCCGTCGGGACCATAGTAGTGGCCGCCCTCTGCTGTGGGCGCAGTGGCGCCGTAGAGCGTGGGGAGGGAGCCCTGGTCATCGCTCTGCGCGACGAAGGAGAAGACGACACCAGCGATCCTGGCCTGGAGTGCGTCGACACCCATGCCGGCCTTGACGATGTTGGTGTTGGAGACGCCGGGATGGACGACGATGCTGCGCGCGCGAGCTCCCGAGGCGCGGAGGCGACGATCGAGCTCAAGGCCGAAGAGCAGGTTGGCCAATTTGCTCTGCGCGTATGCGCCGCGGGGCTGGTAGGCCCGGATGGCATTGAGGTCATCGAGCGAGAGCTGGGCACGCTTGTGGGCGATGGAGCTGACGGTAACGATGCGGGCCGCGGGTGCGGCAAGAAGAGCGGGCAGGAGGAGCCCGGTGAGCAGGAAGTGTCCGAGGTGATTGGTGCCGATCTGCATCTCGAAGCCGTCTTCGGTGAGGCGGCGCTCGGGCAGCGCCATGACGCCGGCGTTGTTGATCAGCAGGTCGAGCTGGGCGGTGGAGCCTCCGGCGTAGAACTGCTCGACCGCGTGGCGGATGGAGGCGAAGCTGGCGAGATCGAGTGGGAGCGCGTGGACCTCGGCGGTGGCTCTTTCAGCGAGGATGCGCTGGCGGGCTGCCTCGACACGTGCGGGGTCGCGCCCGGTAAGCAGGACGGTGGCGCCGGCGAGTGCGAGGTGGCGGGCGGCGTGAAAGCCGACGCCGCTGTTGGCGCCGGTGACGAGGGCGAGCTTGCCGGTTTGCGAGGGAATCTTCGCTGCTGTCCAGCTGTCGGTCATGCGTGCTCCTCAGAGATGCGAGATGGATCAGGTCCGGCAGGGTTGCGACCGGTGCATGGTTTTGGGGGTGGCGACTTCCGGGTCGGGTTGTGCCTTCCGGAGAGGGATGCGCGGGCGGGACGAGCGGAGGTCTTCTGGATGTTTTAAGCGGCTCGGGCGCCTGCTTCCTGCAGGGTGAGGCGGAGGGTCATGCGCTTGCGTCCCCGGTAGTAGGTGACCGTGATGGTGTCCCCGGCCTGGTGATGATCCATCTGGTCGTTGATGTCTTCGCCGGAGGTGATCTCGGCGCCGTCGATGGCCACGATGAGGTCGCCGCCGATCTGGATCTGCATGTTGCCGAGGTAGGCGGATTCATTGCCGCCCTTGAGCCCGGCCTGCTGCGCGGCTCCACCGGGGAGGACGCGCTGGATCAGCACGCCCGCGGTAGATGGCAGTCCCATCTGCTCGGCCACCTCTGCGGCAATGGGGAGCGAGACGATGCCGAGGGAGGGGCGGCGGGAGTGACCGTACTTCTGGAAGTCGGCGAGCACGGCCTTGACGGTGTCAATGGGGATGGCGAAGCCGATGCCGGCGCTCTGGTCGGCGTTGGGGTTGGAGGCGATCATGGAGGTGATGCCGATCACCTCGCCTCGGGAGTTGAGCAGCGGACCGCCTGAGTTGCCGTGGTTGATGGATGCGTCGGTCTGGATGGCATTCTCAATCTGGCCGCCCTGGGGCCCGCGAACCGAGCGGATGGCGCTGATGATGCCGGTAGTCATGGTTCCGTTGAGGCCGAAGGGATTGCCGATGGCATAGACCTTCTGACCAGGAATGAGGTCGCGCGATTGCGCGAGGACCACGGGCGTGAGGGCGACGGTGCTGTCTATCTGGAGCAGCGCAAGGTCGTGCCGCTCATCCTTGCCGATGATGCGGGCTTTGTAGCGGTGCTTGTCAAAGGTCTGCACCTCGACGTTCTGGGCGCCGGCGATGACGTGGTAGTTGGTCGCGATGTGTCCCTGCTTGTCCAGCAGGAAGCCGGAGCCCTGCCCCTGCTGGGGGACGGCGCCGTAGAAGAAGTCAAACTGAACCGAGGTGGAGGTGATGTTGACTACCGAGGGAGAGACGTGGCGGTAGACGGAGATATTCTGCAGCTCCTCGGCGTCGAACTCTGGCGCCGCGTGCGCCTCGGTGAGCGTAAGGGGAGAGTTGCTGCGGGTGGGCGCCACTTCGGTCGAGGTGAGTGAGCTCCACAGGGACCCATGCCCGGGGGCGAGGTCGGACTCGCGGGTAGGCTCCCCGTGCGTGTTGGTGTAGTACCAGACGCCGCCGAGAATAGCGATGATCAAGAGAAGCCTGCGAAGGGACATGCGTGCGTCGCGATCCTGCGGGGCCGAAGCACAGGCCGCCACATAGCTTATTTTACCCTTGACGCCGTGAGGAGTTGCGGTCGGACGCGACGGCGGCGCCGGGAAGGAGGCCAGTCAGGGGGCCGGGGAGGGCGGAGGCTCTACGCGTAGCGCCTGCAGAACGGCCTGTGCCCGGCGCCGCAGCAGCACCAGCGTGCTGGTGTTCTCAATGAGGTAGTCGCACAAGGGCGCTTTCTCCGCATCCGGGATCTGCGCGGCGAGGCGACGGCGCGCATCCTCTTCGAGACGCTGCCGCGTTGCCGGTTCGGGTGCGGGGCCGGCAACCCGCGCTACGTAGCGATCGATTTTTGCTTGGTCGGGCGCGGTGACCAGCACCAGGCGGTCGAAGCGGCGACGCCACGTGAGCGCGGGAAGAGTTGCGGTTGGCGCTGCGGGGGCCGCGTGGCGGGCCGCTTCTCTGGCTGCCTCAAAGATCAGCGCCGACTCCACCACCACAATGGCCTGCGGCTCGGTGGCGGCGACACGGGCGATCTCTTCCTCCTGCGCGCGAAAGACGGCGGGATGGACGATGGCGTTGAGCTCCGCGAGGCGACCCTTCGCAAAGGCTGCGTCGGCCAGGGCACCGCGGTCGAGCAGCCCATCCGGTCTTAGAACCCGGGGGCCGAAGTGGTCGACGATCTGGTGAAAGACCTGCTGGCCGGGCTGCATGAGCCTGCGGCCCAGATCGTCGGCTGAAAGCACATGCGCGCCGCCCTCGGCGAAGACGAGAGCGACGGCGCTCTTGCCACTCCCCAAGCCACCTGTCAGCCCTACTCTGAGCACCCTGGTCCCCTCTCACGCTTTAGTCTTGAGGGATGCAAAAGCCTGAAGACCCTGGCTGCCCCCAATCGCCGGACCCCGTGCTGGGTCTGGTGCTGGAGATGCTGGCCTGCCCGGCGTGCTACGGTGGGTTGCAGCCCGCCCTGGATGCGCTGGCCTGCCGCGGCTGCCACCGCGTTTACCCCATTATGGACGGCATTCCTATCCTGCTGATCGACCGTGCCAGGATGCGTGAAGGCGGTGGGCCCTAATGGCGAGGGAAGAAAGGGGCGACGAGCCGGTAGGCGACGGCGGCCGCGACAAGCAGGCCGGCCAGGATGAGCGCGAGCGCACGGCGCCAGGAAGGGCCGCCGGGGATCTCGGATGGCGCCTCAGGGTCTTCTGGCTTGGTGCTGCTTGCCTGCATTTCCTCTAGTGTAATGGGTTCCGGCCTGGGGGTTTGGTGCACGACGGGCCTCTGTGGGGTGGAAGCGATCTTTGGTCGCTCGGACGAAAAGAGGGGACGCGCGGCAACGTTTGCGCGCTGGCTCGTGTCTTACCCGGCACGAGGAAATGAGATTTTTCTCACCCTCGACCCACCAGGAGGACGGCCAGGTGACTGCGAGCCATCGAGTAGAAGTCTTTGCGGCAGCCGAATTGCTGGCGCTGCAGTGTGATCTTCAGCAGACCTGCATCGACTCCTGGCAGGCTCGCGACCTGCTCGCTGCCTTTTTGAATGGCCGCGGGTATGGCGTGGATGGGGAGAGGATCCGCGAATCGCTTTGGCGCCTGGAGCGTGCCAACTGCAATGTGGAAGCGATGCAGACGGAGCTGGAACGCGTTGCGCTGGTGATGTGAAGAGCAGGATGGCGAACGCGAGCCGACTCCGCTCAGTGGTTTTGCTAGCAGCCTGCATGGGCGGGCTGCAGGCGGGAGCGATGCCGCAAGCCGTGGCGCAAGCGGGCCCAGCTATCCCTGCTCCCATACTGCTCTATCCTCACGGGGCACCTGGAGCGCTTGGCCAAGCGGAGGCGGATAAGCCGCGCATCTATTCCTTTCTGCCTGCGACCCGCTCCACCCGGGCCTCAGTACTGATTCTCCCGGGCGGCGGCTACACGCATGTGGCGCTGGGGCATGAGGGCATCCAGTATGCGCAGTGGCTCAATGCACAGGGCGTGGCGGCGTTTGTGCTGGACTATCGCGTCGCTCCCTACAAGTACCCCATAGAGATAGAAGATGGCGCGGCGGCGATGCGCTACATCCGGAGCCACGCGACTGAGCTTGACCTGGACCCGGACCGGCTTGGGGTGTGGGGCTCATCTGCAGGGGGCCACCTGGCCGCGACGCTGGCCACGCAATGCACGCTGGGGAGCGGGCCTGCCGACCCGCTCGGCGAGATCCTCTGCCAGCCGAACTTCGTCATCCTGTCGTACCCGGCGATCACGATGGAGGAGCCTTTCGCCCACCGTGGCTCGCGGGACAGCCTGCTGCTGCCGGGGACGGACGCGGCGATGGTCCGCCAGCTCTCAGCGCAGTACTCGGTGACGGCGGCTACGGCGCCCACCTTTCTCTTTGCCACGACGGGCGACGCAGTTGTCCCTGTCGCGAACAGCATGGCCTTTTATCAAGCGCTGCAGGCGGTGGGAGTCCCGGCCGAGCTGCACCTGTTTGATTACGCCAATCACGGATGCGGGCTTTGCGGGTCCATTCCGGAGCTGGCCGGCTGGCCCTTGCTGTTGCGAAGCTGGCTGGTGCACCGGAGCTTGGTGCCGGCGACTGCACCCGCGCCGCCGCCGCCGGGGCCGAACATGCCTGACTGGCCGGGCGGGTTGGACGGGCCCGGACACTAGCCGGCATGCATGCCGGCAGGAAGCGGACTTACGGAGTTACTGAGTCGGGCGGGAGAATCAAAGCAGAATTGATCCGCCGGCAGAGTTTTAGTTACTTAAACTTGAGTAACATGAACCAGCCTGGATCAGTGACTTAGTAGGCCGGCAGGTAACACCTAGGGCACGTGTAGGGTGAGTTCTCTCCTTTATGGAAACTCGAAACATGCCGGGGTAGATCCTTTCCCCTGTGAAAAGCAGCTGCATCTCGCACCCTAAGGATTGTCCCATTGTGAGCCGCAGTGCTAGACTTGCGCACTGTTAGCCGAAGGTTGCTTTCCCCCTCTTCGACTCACCAAGGTGAGGGTGGAACATGCGCGCAAGCAGGAGCTTTCTCTCTATTCTGGCAGTCCTTACCCTGGCTATGCCGGTCAGGGCGCTTGCGATGAATGGTGCGAACACTTATACAGGCGGTACATTCGCTACCGGGACCTCGGCTGGTGAGTTTATTACTGTGAACTCGGCGACCCTGGCCGAGCCCAAGGCTGTGCTCTCTTTCAGTTGCCCAATTATGACCTATGTGGCGAGCGCGTACGCGCTGGATTGGACGTGTGCAGGCGGCACCGTGACCATCACCAGCAGCGATCACTCCCTTGCATTCACCGGGAGGTTTCTCTCCGGAGCCATGGTCTACTCGAGCTCCGGGGGCGGACGGGGTGGACATGTGGTCGACACCTACCGCTTCAATGGCTCGTTTAGCGGGACGATGACGTCGGGCGGGGTAACGCAGTTTGCCTATGGCTCAGTGGCGCAGACAGTGGATACAAGCGGCCTGCTGGGGACTGCGAGCGCGCCGGTCTCCGCGGGGAGCTTCGGCTGGAACTCAGGCTATAGTCCGCTGATGGTTGGGGACAAAGGGAACAGCCGGGTGCTGTTGGCCGATAACATCACGGGCGCGAACCTGACAGCGGCCGGAGAGGCAGGGACGGGTGTGGGCCAGTTCGGCACCGTTGCAGGGCTGGCGCAGGATGCGAGCCTGCGCTTTTACGCGAGCGACTCCGGGCTGGACAGGGTGGTGCGCTTCAACGATCAGGCGTTTGACGGGTGGACATCGGTTGGGAGTGCTGGGACAGGCACGCTTCACTTCAAACGGCCTTCGGGGATTGTGGTGGACGGGAGCGGCAGGATCTGGGTGGCAGATACGGGCAACCATCGCATCGTGCGATTTGATGATATGACGGGCGCAAACTGGACGAGCTTTGGGACACTCGGTTCAGGGGTGGACCAGTTCAACGCGCCGACCTCGATTGCTTTTGATCTGAAGGGACGCATCTATGTGGCGGACGCGGGCAACAATCGACTGGTGCGCATCGACAATATATCTGGGACGGGCTGGACCACGCTGACGAAGGTTTCCATTGGGACCAGCACGTATGACCTGAGCGGCCCATCCTCGGTGGCTATCAACGGGAGTGGCCAAGTGTATGTGGCACTGGCCAGCGGTTACCTGCTAAGGGTGAATGATATAGGTGGCGCAAACGGAAGTGCGAGCTACTGGGGTGGCGCCCTTACGGCGATGAGCCTGGACAAAGCCGGCACGATTTATCTGGCGGGCACGTTCGTCCCGGGGCTGGCCCAGGTAGTGGATGCGGCAGCCGACGGCTATTTCGCCTCGTTGATGGGGGTGAAGAGCCTGGAGGTAAGTGCGTTGCTGGCGCTCTCGACGCCCCAGCCGCCACCGGCAGCGCCGGTCCTGTCGGTTAGCTCTCTGTACTTCGGGAGCCGCAACGTAGGCGAGCCAAGCGCGGCGAAAAGCCTGACGGTGCTGAACCTGGGAGCGGCCCCGCTGACCTTCACCTCCTTGCACACGACTGCGGATTATGCAGCGACCACTGACTGCCCTCTCGTGCTGGCTGGAGGCGCATCATGTTCGACCAGTGTGGTGTTCAAGCCGACGACGGCGGGCACTAGGACGGGCACATTGACTCTTGGCTCCAAGAGTGTCCACCCTGTGGAGACTGTCGGGCTGTCGGGCCTTGGCACTGCGCCAAAGCCGGTGCTGCTGCCCACCGCACTGACGTTTGACCCTCAGCGTGTTTCTACGACCAGCAGCACGCAGGTGGTCACCCTGACGAACACGGGGAGCGGGCCTTTGACTCTGAAGTCCTTCGTTGTAACTGGAGCGTTCAGCCAGACGAGTAACTGCCCTGAGGTGCTGCTGGCAGGCGCTGGCTGCACCATACAGGTGGCATTCAAGCCAAGTGGGGCGGGCGCAGCGAGTGGCGGACTGACAGTGAGCGATGATGCTGTGGCCGGCGGAGCGAAGCAGGTGGTCACCCTGAGCGGAACCGGCACTGCTGCGGCGCCAGCTTTCCTTCTTTCGCCTGAGAGTCTCCAGTTCCCTGACCAGAAGGTAGGGACGACGAGCGTTGGTCAGACGATCACGCTGACAAACAACTCCGGCGCGACGGTGACGCTCGCGGCGCCGACCTACACGTCGGGGTTCAAGGCAACGAGCACTTGCGGTAGCTCGCTCGCAAACGCCGCGAGTTGTAACTACTCTGTTGTGTTTGCGCCGTCTGTTGCTGGCGTGTCGACGGGCAGCCTGACGATCCCTGTCACGGGTGGAGTGGCTCTGCACGCCGGCCTCTCGGGTACGGCGGTGGCTGCCGGCAAAAACGCTGTGCTCTCGGTCGCCCCTGCTTCGGTCGCGTTTGGCGAGGTGCCGGTTGGAGATAGCGTGGCGATTGACACCGTTGTGACCAATCCTTCCGCGCTGCCCGTCGGGTTAGGCTCAATTACGGTTAGTGGGGATAGCACCTTCTCCCTGTCAACAAACACCTGCCCGGCGGTGCTGGCGGGGAACGCCAGGTGCACGGTGGGGGTTACCTTTCTCCCGCTGGCTACTTCCAGTTACCAGAACAGCGGCTTGTTGACGGTGGTTGAGGCGTCTGGCGCGGTAACGCAGGTTACCCTCTCCGGGGATGCGGCGCCTGCCGTCGCTACGGCTAAGCCCTGACCTCAGGGTGTACAGGCTGCAGCGTGTGAGCCTGCAGGGGAGTCCGTTGGGATGGTTTGGCCTGGGAGTGCGCGAGGTAACTCGCAACGACCTCTTGTCTCCTGAGCAAGTCCCATTCTGGTGTCTCGGATCAGGCCACACTACTATTTACGTGACAAGACTTCGCTGATCAAACTAAGCTTTGGTTTCGCTCAATGAAAGTCGACGCGTGTTCCCCAACATGCAGAGAACTTAGAGCACGCGGTAAGACCATGTTGCGCCCTGCTATCAGGCGTAAGCCGCGACCCAAGGGGTCTGGCTGCCGAAGGAGGGCATGAAGCTTCTCTGCCTGTATCTGAAAGGGTGCCAATGAGCGCGAATGCCGGCTACGCGGGGGGTGCTTCTCCGGAGAAAAGCAGCGGGGAGAGAGAGGGCACGGGCACGGAAGAGTTCAGGAGTGAAGACCCGTCACTCTACGCGCGTGAGATGGCGGGGAGGACGAAGCTTCTGCACAAAGCCTCCTTTTTTGCCGGGGTCTCGGCGCCGGATGCAAAGCGCATTGCCGAGTGTGCGCGAAGCCAGAGCTTCACACGGAACGAGCGGCTCTTTATGCAGGGACAGCCGCTGCAAAGGGTAACGATCATTGAGTCCGGCTGCGTGAAGCTGACCCACCTGAGCTTTAACGGCAGTGAAGTGATTCTGGCGTTGCGGGGAACGTCGCAGGTGCTCACGCTCCCCTCGTTCTCGTCGCGGGGGTACCAGACCTTTACCGCGGACGCGATGAACGAAGGCAAGATCCTTAGTTGGAGCTGCTCCAACATGGACAGCCTGATGGCGACCGTGCCGCAGCTGAAGGGCAACATCTGTCGGATCCTGGCCGGGCAGCTGGCTGAGTTGCAGGAGCGGTACTGCGAGTTGTCGGTGGAGAGGGTGGAAGGGCGATTGGCCTCGACACTGGTTCGTCTTGCTCGCCAGATCGGGAACCCGACCCGCGGCGGGTTCGAGGTACCGATCTCGAGGCAGGAGCTGGCCCAGATGGTGGGGACTACCATGTTCACGGTGAGCCGGCTGATCTCGAAGTGGGGAAAGATGGGTCTGGTGGAACCTTTGCGGGAGGCGGTGCTGGTCCTGATGCCTGAAGGGCTGGAGCTGCTTAGCTCGCTCGATCATCAGCCCTCGGGCGCTGGCGCGGGTCTGGCCAAGGAGTCGAATGGAAGCTGGAACTGATCGAACCGCGCTGGGCAGTAAGCGTGTGCACGAGGCAAGAGACTCAGCAAGGCAGGATTGAGAGCAGGAGAGGTCGCTTGGCTGTTTCCACGTTAGAGACCGGTCGTCATCACACGTCATCAAGAGGCGATATGCTACGTCTCCGAGTTCTTGGATCCATCGTTATCTCCTGCCTGCTCGCGTCGCCCTTGCTCGCCGAAGGGGCGGGATCGATGTACAAGGCAGGCCTGCGCGCCGAGGCGAAGGGCAACCTGGACGCGGCCTATGAGGCGTTCAGCAAGGCGCACCAGAAGAAGCCGTCTGACTCACAATACCTGGGCGCGTACTTGAGGCTTCGGCTGGCAGCTTCGAATTATCACATCCAGACAGGGCAGACGCTGCGGGACGTGTACAAGCTGCAGGGCGCGCTGGCCGAGTTTCAGCGTGCCGCCGACATCGACCGCAGCAACTATGCAGCACTTCAGGAGATACGCCGCACGACCGACCTCATCCGGAAGCAGGAGTTGCTGGATGCGCAGCCGGCGCAGGTGAAAGCGAAGATGTCCTCGCTAGAGAAAGCAGCCGACCTCGCCGCAGGACCTATCTCTTTGGAGCTCGGATCAACGACGCCGATCAGCCTGCACCTGGCGACGACCACAGACGTGGTTTACAAGACGCTCGGCAAGCTTGCCGGGGTGAACGTCCTGATTGATCCCGAGTACAAGCCGCAGAAGATCAATGTTGAGCTGAAGGATGTAAGCCTGCGCGAGGCGCTGTCGATTGTGGCGCTGCAATCGAAGACGTTCTGGAGGCCAGTCTCCTCCAACTCCATCATGGTGTCTTCCGATAATAGCGGCAAGCGCAAGGAGCTTGAACAGAACGTGATGATGACGTTCTATCTGGAGAATGCGACCACGCCAGCCGATCTGCAGCAGGCTGCCTCCACGCTCAAGGCCATTCTGGATATAAGCCGCATCCAGACGACGCCCGACCAGCGGTCGCTGACGATTCGAGGAACACCAGACCAGATGGTGCTGGCGCAGAAGTTGCTGCAGGACATTGACAAGCCCCGGGCAGAGGTCATGATCGACATTGCGGTGCTGGAGGTGAGCCGCGGCAGGATTCGCACCCTCGGCATTGTGCCCCCCACGAATGTCTCCGCCTCCCTGCAGCCTACGGGAACGTCGGCTACCGCGGGCTCCGGCTTCACCCTGAGTTCACTCGCCGCGCTTACCGGCAACAACGTGATGGTGACGATTCCCGGTGCTTCGCTGACGGCCTTGATGTCAGACAGTAACACTAAGGTGCTGCAGAAGCCGCAGATTCGCGCGATGGATAGTGAGAAGGCGACACTGAAGATAGGGGATCGTATCCCGATCGCTACGGGATCTTACCAGAGCGGGTTGAGTAACGGCGTCAACACCCAGTTCCAATACATTGACGTAGGCGTGAATGTCGATATCATCCCGTATGTCCACGCGAACCGGGATGTGACGCTGAAGATGTCGTTTGAGATTTCCTCTGTCACGGGCGAGCAGACGATCAGCGGAGTCACGGAGCCTACGATCGGGCAGCGGCGGATCGAACATCAGATTCGCCTGGCAGACGGAGAGGTGAACCTG
>DASWUY010000448.1:0-1794 GCA_036401435.1 Acidobacteriaceae bacterium
CCCCCCCCATGCCCGCCTGGCGACTAGGTCTGGTCGTCGCCGCTTCCGCCTTCTGCGGCGGTATCGCGGTCGTCCTATGGAATCGCAGATTCTTGACCAAGATGCGCGAAGAGCCACCCGCAGCAGCGCAGAGCGCGTGGAACGACGAGGCCTGAACGCGCAGGGCCACGGCTGGATCCGCTCAGACCATCCTCCACTCTCATCAGCCCGTCAAAGGCCAGCTCTTGCTGTGAAGTCGCGCGAACAGGTCGTCACTCGGTGCCGGTCGAGTCAAGGGCTTCCGCGATGGAGCGTCGCGGCGGGCTGATCCCCGCCCGCAGATCCTCCCAGATCTCCGGCGGCATGCCCATGAACGCGGTGACTACCTGGGGGTCGAACTGCGTCCCCGCACACCGGGATATTTCGTCCCGCGCCGCCACAAAAGACCTGCCCTTGCGATACGGACGATCCGAGGTAATGGCATCCAGGGTATCGGCCACGGAGAAGATCCGCGCCCCCAGCGGGATCTCGTCCTGCTTCAGCTTGCGCGGGTAGCCCGAGCCGTCGTAGTGCTCCTGGTGGCTGTAGACGATCTCCGCTGCTTCCTTCAGGTAAGGAATCTTGCGCACGATGTTGTAGCCGCTCTGGCAGTGCTCCCGCATGATCGACTGCTCGGCGCCGTCCAGCTTGCCCGGTTTGAGCAGGATCGCGTCCGGGATGGCCATCTTGCCGATGTCGTGGAGAAAAGCGCCGCGCGCCATGATCCTCATCTCCGGCTTCGGTACCTCGATCACCTTCGCGAGCGCGATCGTGTACCCGGTCACCCGGCGGGAGTGGCCCTCGGTCTCCGAGTCCTTCAGGTCCAGCGCGTCTCCAAGCGCCTCCAGCGTGATGTCGTAGGAGCGCTCCAGATCGTTGGCTGCCTGCCGCAGCAGGCGGGTGCGTGCTTCCACCTGCTGCTCCAGACCCTGGCGGTAAGTCGCGTTCCGCCGCTGCTCTTCGCCATGCTTCAGTCCGCGCAGCACGCTTGAGACCACGACCTCGGCCCCGCATGGCTTCAGCAGGACATCGGTCGCACCGCAGCGCATGGCCTCGACCGCGGAATGGGCATCCTCCCCGGCAGCCATCAGGATGAAGGGCGTGCCAAAGTAGGACTGGGTCACCTGCTGCAGCAGGGTCAGTCCCTTCCTGTCCGGGGAGAGATCAGAGAGGACCAGGTCGGGCACACGCTGGTTCAGAGCCTGCACGGCCTCGTCCTGCGTGGCAGCCACATCGACCAAGTAGCCCGCCTTGCGCAGGGCTGTGGCAGTGGACATGCGCGTCAGCAGCTCCGGATCAACGACCAGAACTCTTTCGGAAGCCATGACAAGCTCTTTCTACGCAGGCTCTCCTGCGCTCTCCTTGGCCCTTGTGCAGCCTCACGCTTCATGAGTCTACGTTCAAGAGACAGGGACTTGCGGGTTTTCTCAAGGAACGCATCACTATAGTGTTTTGCTGGACCTGTCAGCAATGAGCATTCGGAAGATCGGCTGTAAATGCCAAAACTTGAGTTCTGGTACAGATCAGCCAACGGCCTCACCCGGGGCGTGAAAGGCCTCCCTGGCCTTTGCGACCGGGTCAAAGTGGTCGAGCTCCGGGGACACTAGGGCGCTCCAGCGACATACCGCCCGAGGGAGTGGAGGCTAGAATAGTGCTGCGCGCTCAGCCGGCGCAGCGGAGGGCCTGTCTTGTTCGAGTTTGATCGCGAATTTTCGGCTGAAGGCAAAATCGTAGCCTCGCAATCGCAAAAGCTCACCGCACAGGAGCGTCAGCGAG
>DASWUY010000449.1:0-2144 GCA_036401435.1 Acidobacteriaceae bacterium
CAGGTCGGCCAGGCGGTCAACTTTGATATTCCGCTGGTAGTCGGCGCCGCGAAGCGTGAAGAAGTGACGGTGCAGGAGAGCTCGGCGGCGACGGCGATCGACGTTGAAAACTCCGAGGTCACGACGACCGTGACGAGCAAGGAAGTACAGGCGCTGCAGCTGAATGGCCGCAATGCCACGCAGCTGATCGCGCTTGCTCCGGGCGTGAGCAACCAGACCTCGCAGGACGAAGCCCGCGTGGGTCTCGCCGGCAGCGTGTCCTACAGCGTGAATGGCGGCCGGACGGAGTACAACACGTTCCTGGTCGACGGCTCGGATGTGCTGAACGTCGGCATCAACGGCAGCCACACCGCGCTCATCGTCACGCCGAGCGTGGACGCCCTGCAGGAGATCAAGGTTCTTACGTCCAACTACAGCGCACAGTATCCAAGCTCAGGCAGCGGCACCACTGTCTTCACCACCCGCTCCGGCACTGACACCTACCGCGGCAGCATCTACGAGTTCAATCGCAACGAAGCCTTCAACGCCAAGGGCTACTTCGACATCGGCAATCACGCGCCGCTGTATCGCCGCAACGACTTTGGCGGCACCATCGGTGGTCCGCTCTCCATTCCGAGGCTTTATGACGGCAAGGGCAAGACGCACTTCTTCTTTTCTGAAGAGGCTCGCTTGGAGAAGGATCCCTATGCCTATCGCCGGGGCGTACCGTCGCTGGCGGAGCGCAATGGCGACTTCAGCGATGTCTGCCCGATCGTGGGTGCGGGCAACCTGTCCAACTTCAACCGGACGCAGTACCCCGATTGCCCCGACGCGGGCTTGGGCAACGAGAGCAACGGCGCCATGCCGGCGACCTTTCCCAGCAACCAGATCACCTACCCTAACGCGTTCGGCCCCACTCCTTCCCTGAACCAGAACGCGGTTGCCATCCTGAACACGGGCATCTTTCCTCTCCCCACCGCGACCTCCGGCTGCAACTCGACGGGCTCGTCCTGCTACAACGCCGAAGTCTCGCTACCGACCTACTGGCGCGAAGAGCTCTTCCGCATCGACCAGACCTTTGGCCCCAGCTGGCAGGCAAGCTTCCGCTACATTCACGATGAGTGGGACGAGACCACGCCGGTGCCCCAGTACGCCTACACCCAGAACAGCTTTCCTACCATCCAGAACCGCTTCTACGGGCCCGGGCGCAGCCTGGTGGCGCGCGTTACCGGCGCCTTCTCGCCCACCTTCCTCAACGAGCTGGTTCTGAGCTACACCGACTCCAACATCACTCTGGCCGATGTTGCCCCAGTCGGCGTCAGCCTGGCTCGCCCGGCGGCGCTCGATGGCTCCTGTGCCGGGCCGTTTGTCCAGTGCCCGATGACCGAGATCTTTGAGAATCAGGGCAAAGGCTTGAATGGGGTGCCCAAACTGCCGGGCATCAACATCGCCGGCAATAACACCGTGTATGGCGGCTTCGGCTTTGCGGCCGACCCGGGCTATACCCCGTGGGAGCACTCGAACCCGACGTACACCATCGCCGATAACCTGACCAAGACACTTGGCCGGCATAATTTGCAGTTCGGCGGCGACGTGCAGCTCTACCAGCGCAACCAGGTCAATGGCCCGATTGGGGCTTCGACCGGTGACACGCAGGGCATTCTCACCTTCAGCAACCTTCGCAACAGCGGTTCCACGGGCAATTCGTTTGCCGACTTTCTGTACACCCAGCTCAACGGCGCCGACCAGCAGTTCACCCCGGGCGGCACTGGAGCCATCTCCAGCTTCCAGCAGGACAGCGCGCAAGCGCGCTTTCGCCAGCGGTACAAAATCGGCGAGCCATACTTCCAGGACGACTGGAAGGTCTCTCCCCGGCTGACGCTGAATGCGGGGCTGCGCCTCAGCATCTTCGGCAACTTCTATGAGGCAAACAACCAGGCGTATAACTGGCAGGCTTCCGCCTTCAGCGCCGCTGCGGCTGCGACGCTCGCGGCGACCGGGCCGTACGGCAACCTGCAGAATGCAGCCGACGGCACACCGCTCACCCTCAATCCAGCCCATCCCAGTGCCGGGATCGACCCGCGCATTCTCAATGGCATTGTGCAGTGCGGCACCGGCAGTAGACCGCGCGGCTGCGCCAGCAGCCACCTGTTCAACCCGTCGCC
>DASWUY010000450.1:0-3308 GCA_036401435.1 Acidobacteriaceae bacterium
CCAGCCGACTCGTCAGCCTCACCCTTCGTCACATCTGTCACTTGGTGTCTCCTCCGTATCGGGAGTTACACCGTTGTTTTTACAGTCCCGGTCTGCGAACACGTTGACCACGTACTCCGGAAAGGCCACTCGCAGAGCGGCAGCTTGTGCCAGCGCGGAGGGCACCGGTGAGGGAGAGAAGCGGCTCATCGCCCATCACCGGGTGAACGCAAAACCACCCACTTAACGAGCAATGCTTGAGACCTGTGGATGGCCGGGTTGGGTGTACCTTCCCGGTGATCATTTGGAGTCTCAAGCAATGACCGGCGTTGGCGCGCCGGCCGGGAAGGTACAACCCGATGCTCACCGTAGTGCCTGGCGACGGGTCAGGCCACGAGGACAGGAACGGTGTCTCACCGTCGCTGATCGATGAGATCGTGCGGGAAGGCGCGCGGCGGATGCTAGCCGAGGCGCTGCAGGCCGAGGTGGACGCCTATATCGCGGCGCATGCCGGCGAGCGGGATGAGAACGGCCGCCGCCTGGTCGTCCGCAACGGCTCCCATCAGAGCCGGGAGGTGCTGACCAGCGCGGGCGCGATCGAGGTGACCGCCCCGCGGGTCAACGACAAGCGCACCGACCCGGCCACGGGTGAGCGGCAGCGGTTCTCCTCGGCGATCTTGCCGCCGTGGTGCCGCAAGACCCCGAAGATCACCGAGGTGCTGCCGTTGCTGTATCTGCACGGGTTGTCCAGCGGCGACTTCGTGCCCGCTCTCGGGCAGTTCCTGGGCAGCTCAGCGGGCTTGTCGCCGGCGGTGATCACCCGGCTGACCGAGACCTGTAAGGGCGAGCAGCGCGCCTTCGCCGGACGCGATCTGTCCGGCGTGGACTACGTCTACCTGTGGGCCGACGGCATCCATGTGAACATCCGGCTGGAGGAGCACAAGCTGTGCCTGCTCGTGCTGATCGGGGTCCGGGCGGACGGCCGCAAGGAACTCATCGCCTTGGCCGACGGCTACCGCGAGTCCGCGGAGTCGTGGGCGGACCTGCTGCGCGACTGCGCCCGCCGCGGCATGCGCGCCCCGGTCCTGGCCGTCGGCGATGGGGCGCTGGGCTTCTGGAACGGCCTGCGGGAGGTGTTCCCCCAGGCCAGGGAGGGTCGCTGCTGGTTCCACAAGACCGCCAACGTGCTGGCTGCGCTGCCGAAGTCCGCGCACCCCGGCGCGAAGAAGGCCCTGGCGCAGATCTGGAACGCCGAGGACAAGGACCACGCACTGGCCGCGATCAAGGCCTTCAGCGCCGCCTACGGCGCCAAATTCCCCAAGGCCACGGCGAAGATCACCGACGACGCCGGCGAGCTGCTGGCCTTCTACGACTACCCGGCCGAGCATTGGGTGCATCTGCGGACCACCAACCCGATCGAAAGTACGTTTGCCACGGTCAGGCATCGCACCAAGGTCACCAAGGGCCCGGGATCGCGGGCGGCCGGGCTGGCGATGGCGTTCAAGCTCATCGAGTCCGCCCAGGACCGCTGGCGCGCCGTCAACGCACCCCATCTCGTCGCCTTGGTCCGCGCCGGAGCGACCTTCATCAACGGCAAGCTCGTTGAACGACCAGGTGAAAACACCAAGCAGGAAGCCGCCTAAACGATCTTCATCCACAGGTCTTGACAATTGCTCCACTTAACGGATACCACGCCCCTGGTCAGCTGCAATTAACGTTTGCAATTTTCCGGGGCTGTCAGCCACCAGCGCATTGCCGTTATCGAGCCGCTTGGCCACCCACCCAGCCGCGGTCACCGCGAGATCGTAAGCCTCTCCCCACTGCGAGTCGAGCCAGTTCAGCCCCGCCTGCCGGTCCACTACTGCCATCGCTGCGATTGACACTGAGTTCCTTCGGCAAGTTGATTGCGTGTCCTTCTGACATCATGCCCCCGCCGGGTTACCGTCATAAAGAGCAACCCGGTTGCCGTCCAACAGCTGTGTCAAACCGTCCAACAGTTGTCCGATGCAGCGGCAGACCGGTTCCCTCTAATCTTGAGAGGGTCAGAAGAATGCAGCGCGAGCCCACCACCGCCGAAAGTCCCCTCCGCGTGTTCGGTGCCATGCTTCGCCACTACCGCACCGCTGCAGGCCTGACCCCCGAAGAGCTGGGCGCCCGCATCTATCTATCCGCCTCCCAGATCCGCAAAGTCGAAGACGGCACGCGTACCCCCACCGAAGCCATGACCGAGGCCTGTGAGTCCCTCCCCGAGCTCAACACCCATGGCGCCCTGACCACCCTCCGCGAGATCCTAAAAGACCACCTCCGCCACCGCGCATACCCCGGGTGGTTCCAGGCGTGGCCCGACCACGAGTCCCACGCCCGCCGCCTTCGTAGCTTTGCTCTTGTGGTGGTACCCGGCTTGCTTCAGACCGAGGCATACGCTCGATCGATCCTCAGCACCCGTGTCGGCGCAACCGCAGACGAGGTTAACGAGGCTGTCGCCGCTCGGCTGGAACGCCAGAGGATCCTTGACCGCGAGCACCCGCCCGAACTTTGGGTCCTGCTGGACGAGGCCTCGCTAAGACGCCCAGTCGGCAGTGCTGAAGTGATGGCCGACCAACTGACTGCCCTCACAACCGCCGCTCGGCGCCCTTACATTGTCCTCCAGGTCATTCCGCTAGCGGCCGGAGCACACGAGGGGATGCGAGGCGGCCCATTCGTCCTCGCTGACTTCGCGGACCGTCCCAGCCTCGGCTATCAGGACACCGCCGTGACTGGCCAGATTGTGGAGGATACGCATCAAGTAGAAGCACTGGCCGTCACCTGGGATACGTTGAGATTGGATGCGCTACCCCGGAGCGCGTCCCTCGATCTGGTGGAGGAAGTGGCCCAGGTATGGAGACGGCAGTAGCGCTGAGCTGGCGTAAATCGACCTACAGCACCAGCAACGGCGGCGACTGCGTGGAGATCGGTGCAACCCCTCACACCATCGCCGTCCGCGACAGCAAAAGTCCCTGCGGCACTATATTGGCCTTCGCTCCCGGTAGATGGCTAGCCTTCACGCGTCGCATGAAAGCCTCTTCCGGGGCCCGCTAGCGCGAGATGAGTCACAGGGTTTTGACCGCGGCGGTTTGGCCTGCGGCTCCAACGTGCCAAGCACCGATCGCTGGAGTTCCCGCGCCACCTCCGAATTGGCCGATCATGCGGCAGCGGACTAACCGATCTGGTCATGATCTTCGAGAGCTGCTTCAAACGCCGCTGAGCCAAATTTGCTGGGCACTTGAGTCGGTAACTCCGAGATTTAATGCGCGGGATAGCACTCTGCAAGGTGTTTTTGAATGACCTCC
>DASWUY010000451.1:0-4440 GCA_036401435.1 Acidobacteriaceae bacterium
GCCTCTGTTCCGGCCCCAAAAAAGATATGAAGAAAGGTAGAAATACAAGCTCCGAAATATGCAATTCGGTAAGTTGAAAGAGCGCCCAACACTGGCTCCGTGTGTTGCCGCACTGCCTGCACGCACCTCGCTCGACAGCACCACGTGTCGCTCGACCGGGAAACTCGGCTACCCATGGAACGCACGCCGCGCAAAAGCAGATTCATGCCCAAAACGCTGCCGGCTTCGGTTACCTCGGGTTTACGCGTTGCCCGGTTCCGCTCGCCCCGCACCCTCCACCGGCCGATCTTGATTGCATAAGTCTGGTTGCATAGCTGCGGAGGCAAGCGCATGGTGCGGTGTCGAGCGTCACAGCCCGGAGGACGATCCGCCTCGCGCCCGCTCCGGCGCCTCCGCCAGGCAGCCGCCGCGCTCACCCCGGCCCTCCTGCTGCTTCTCCCCACCGCCGCAGCCCCGGCCACCGCCCCCGCCGCCGCCCCTGTGCTCACTACCGCCCGCGCCGTCCATGACCTCCCTGCAGCCCAGGCCGCCCGCAGTCTCCCCGTCCACCTGGTCGCAACCATCACCTTCTACGACGCCCCCGGCCACACCCTCTTTGTGGAAGACGCCTCGGGCGCCGTCTTCGTCAACAGCAGCCACCCCTACGACCCAGCCCTCCAGGCCGGAGACCTAGTGCAGATCGATGGAGTCACCCAGGAGAGCTACCGCACCGCTGTAGCCGCCACTCCCACCATCCGCATCCTGGCCCGCGGCCAGCCCCTGGTTCCCCACCCGACCAGCTACCAGCAGCTGATGTCCGGCCAGGTGGACTGTCAATATGTCTCCATCCGCGGCATCGTCCAGTCCGGCGGCCTGGAGGGCGATGCGCGGGTAGGCCGGCTGGCCAACTTTGAGGTGTTGCTCCCCGGCGGCACCGTCGCCGTCAATGTGAAAGACTTCCGCGGCCTCGACTTCGCCAGCCTCATGGACTCAGAGGTCCAGGTCTCGGGCGTGGTCGGCGGAGACTTCGACGGGCGCTGGCAGTTGATGAGCTCCATCCTCTACTCCGCCGGCACCAGCGAGATCAAGCTCCTGCACCGCCCCGCCATCCGGCCCCTCGATCTGCCCCTCACCGGGATCGACAACATCATGCAAACCCGCTTCGTCGTCGACCAGTCAAGGCGCCTCCGCCTGGAGGGGACCGTCACCTCCTATGACCCGGGCTACTCGGTCCTCATCCAGCAGGGCGATCGCAGCCTGCTCGCGCTCACCCGTCAGAACAGTCCCGTACCGCTCGGCTCGGTCGTCGACCTGATCGGCTTTGCCGACAACCGCAACTACGGACCCATGCTGCGCGACGCCGAGATCTTCCCCACCGGCCGCTTCGCCCATGTCGCGCCCCAGCCAGCCAGCTACGCCGACGCCGCCGACGGCGCCCTCAGCGATACCCTCATCACCCTGCGCGGCCGCGTCCTCTCCGAGGAGCATGGCGAGCTGGCTGACTCGCTCGTCCTGCTCGTCGACGGCCACCCCGTAGATGTGGTCATGGGCACCCGGCAACAGAGACGCATCCCCGATGTCCCGCCCGGCACCACCATCGCCGTCACCGGCATCTGCCGCATGCAGCAGAGCCAGTCCCGCGCCCGCCCCCTGCTCTTCCGCCTGGAGATGCGCGGCGCCCCCGACCTCCAGCTCCTCGCCCGGCCTCCCTGGTGGAGTGTCCGCCACCTCCTGCTGGTGGTAGGCGCCCTCTTCGGCATCTCCATGTGCATCACCGCGTGGGCTGTCCTGCTCCGGCGCCGCGTTCTCAAGCAGTCCCGCCAGATCGAGCGTTCCATGCGCATCGAGCAACAGCGCAGCCGCCTCCTCGAGCAGGTCAACTCCCAAACCCCACTCGACGACCTGCTGGCCGACATCTGCACCTCCATCGAGGGCTTGGCCCCGGAGTTCGCCTGCTCCTGCAGCCTCGTCGACCAGCGCGCCGCCCACGGCACCCCCGCCCAACCAACCGCCGCCCCGGCCGACAGCCTCTACGAAGCTCTCCTCACCGACAGCCGGGGCCGGTCGATGGGCGTCTTCCGAGCCACGCACCGGCACGGCCTGCCGCCTTCCCCGCAGCAGCGCGAAACCCTCGCCATCGGGACGGGCCTCGCCAACCTCGCCGTCAACCAGCGTCGCCTCTACCAGGAACTCAACCACCACTCCACCCACGACCAGCTCACCGCGCTCCCCAACCGGCGACTCTGCGATGCCCGCCTCGACCGCGCCCTCGCCGACGCTGCCCAGCAGCAGGGCAGGGTCTGCGTCGCCTACATCGACCTCGACCACTTCAAGGAAGTCAACGACCGCTACGGCCACAAGGTCGGCGATCTCTACCTGCAGGCCATCGCCTCCCGCCTTGGCGGCGCCGTTCGCCCCACCGACCTGCTCGCCCGCATCGGCGGCGACGAGTTTCTCCTCATCGCCACCGGGCTCCACGGCCTCGAGGACGGCGAGGCCTGCAAGCAACGCCTCCAGGCCTGCTTCAACGACACCTTCGTACTCGACGGCATCCGCCTGCGCGGCTCAGCCAGCATCGGGATCGCCATGTTCCCCGACCACGGCACCACCGCCGAAGAGCTCCGGAGGCACGCCGACGCCGCCATGTACCGCGCCAAGCAGGAAGAACGCAAGGAGCGCGCCCGCACCCCAGCCGGCGCCCCTCCCGAGATGTTTTCGCCCTCTGAGATCGAGGCCGCGCTTGCCGCTCGCCACTTCCGCCTCTACTACCAGCCGCAGTTCTCCCCCCAGGGCCGTCTGCGCGGCCTTGAGGCCCTCCTCCGCCTCTACGATCCGGTCCTCGGCATTATCCCTCCAGACGCCTTCATCGGCACCGCCGAGCGCAGCGACGCCATCCTCCCCCTCGGCTCCTGGGTGCTTCGCCAGGCACTCGCCGACGCCGCCCTCTGGCAGCTTCCTTCCTTGCCCTCGGTCAAAATGGTCGTCAACATCTCCGCCCGCCAGATCGAGCAGCCGGACTTCGTCGAGCAGGTCGTCCGCGCGCTCGCCGACTCCAACATTCCCGCCTCCATCCTCGAGCTCGAGATCACCGAACGCACCCTGGTTCGCCACGCTGGCTACGCCGCCGAAAAGCTCTCCTGCCTCCGCGCCCTGGGCGTCCGCATCTCGCTCGACGACTTCGGCACCGAGTTCTCCAGCCTCAACATGCTCCACCGGCTGCCCCTCGACACCCTCAAGATCGACCGCAGCTTCGTGCGCGCCATGCGCACCGAGCCCGCCGTCCTCTGCGTCATCGAGGCCATCGTGCAGATGGCCCGTTCCATGAGCAAGAGAATCGTCGCCGAAGGCGTCGAGACCCGCCAGGACGTCCAAACCCTCCTCGCGCTCGGCGAAATGGACCTCCAGGGCTTTGCGTTCAGCCGCCCGCTCAGCCCGGACCAGGTGGCAACCCACCTCCCCGCCTGGGCCTCCGGGCCTACCACTCCCACCGGAGAGGACGCCCCGCTCGCCACCCCCCTCAGGCCCTATGCACTCGAATTACAAGACCAGCAGCCCCTGGAGATAGGGTAGGCCGCTCGCCATCGCCCGCCACCCCCGCGAGCCCTCCTCTGACACCCACAGCGTCCCTCCCCCGTCCACCAGCGCCACGCGGGGGGCGCCACCTGCCCGCCCCGCGCCCGCCCACGCCGGCCCGGCCGCCAGGTGCCCCGTATCCACCTTGCCCTCCAGCCACTCCGGCAGCCCCGCCCACCCGCGCCAGCGACTGGATCGGGATGCCGACCGCGCCCACGCGCGACCACTCGCCCTCCACGCTCCGGTTCCAGATCTGGTCCCCGTCCACCGCCGCCAGGCACGCGCCTTCCCCAGCCGGCGCCAACGCGCTCACCGCCCGGCCAGCCAGCTCTACCGGCTCTTCCCCCGGTCCGTAAACACCCGGCACCCGCCCGTCGTCGCCGCCACAATCATCATCCCAGCCTCCTCATCTCCCTTACCTGCGGCCGCCCACGCGTGTCATCACTCGCATAAAATGCCCGCCACCGCCCTGCCCTTCTTGTACACTCGTGCCGCGGAAGCGTGCCAACTATGGGCAGCACGCAACAGTCGTGGTTCCCCGCCACCTGCCTGCCCACAAGCTTGCCGGCCGCCTTCTCTCAATGGGGTGCTCCCATGGCTACTGGTGTCACAAGCGATCAGGTCAACCGTCCCGCCTCCCTGCGCCTGCCCTCCAACCGCGCCCTCTCGCTCGTTGCCCTCGCGCTGCTGGTCATCCTCGCCCTGCAGCTCTTTGCCTCGGTCCGCCAGGAGTCGCCCACCTTCGACGAACCCGCCCACCTCTTCGCCGGTGTCGCCTACTGGACCCACGGCGACTTCGGCCGCAATCCCGAGCATCCGCCCCTGGTCAAGCTCATCGCCGCCCTCCCCATCCTCTCCATGGGCCTGCCCTACCCACCCCCCGTCCCC
>DASWUY010000452.1:0-4247 GCA_036401435.1 Acidobacteriaceae bacterium
TCACCACACCGCAGCGGAACACCACGAGAAGGGCGACCAGGAGGCTGCCACTGAGCACTCGGAGAAGGCACACAAAGCCTCTACGACGGCACACGAGCACTCCACCGAGGCCCACGGGAAGTCGAAGACGGCCAAGAAGTAAGCGGGCGGCACGCGGCTCAATCCACTTCGGTGGGGTGAGCCGGTGATGCCGCGGCAGCAAAGCGAAAGGCCTCCAGGTACGTCAGGGAGGCCATCTGCTTTGCTACCTGGAAGAGGGGACACGCCACGAGGTGGCTTGGTGAGGGCTATCTCTACGGGTACATGCGGTTGAGCGTGCGGGCGAAGGGGATGGTTTCCCGGACGTGGTCGAGGCCGCAGATCCAGGCTACGGCGCGTTCGATGCCCATGCCGAAGCCGGAGTGGGGGACCGAGCCGTAGCGGCGGAGGTCGAGGTACCACTCGAACGCCTGGAGCGGGAGTCCGTGCTCTTCTATGCGCTGCTTCAGCAGTTCGTAGCTCGCGATGCGCTGCGACCCGCCAATCACCTCGCCGTAGCCCTCAGGCGCCAGCACATCGACGCACAGGGCAAGCTTTGGATTTACCGGGTCCGGTTCCATGTAGAAGGCTTTTACGGCGGCCGGATAGCGATGTACCATCACTGGCCGCTCAAACTGGGACGAGAGGTAGGTCTCGTCGGGCGATCCGAAATCGCTCCCGTACTCGAACGGTTGTTCGAGCACGCCGGCCGCATGAGCATCGTTCAACATCGTGACTGCTTCGTCGTAGGTGATCTTTGGAAACGGCGCCTTCACGCTTGTCAGCCTCGCTGTGTCGCGGCCGATCACCACCAGGTCTGCAGCCCGCCGCGTGAGCACGCGATCGACGAGGAAGCTGATGAAGTTTTCCGCAAGCTCCATCAGGTCGTCGAGCCCAGCAAAAGCCATCTCCGGCTCGACCATCCAGAACTCCGTCAGGTGGCGCCGCGTCTTAGACTTCTCCGCACGAAACGTCGGCCCGAAGCTGTACACCTTGCCCAGCGCAAGCGCCGTGCTCTCGATGTACAGCTGGCCGGACTGGGTAAGAAAGGCCTCCTCGCCGAAGTACTCGACAGGGAAGAGCGTGCTTGTGCCTTCGCAGGCTGCGGGCGTCAGGATGGGAGGGTCGGTAAGCGTGAAGCCATGATCGTCCAGATAGTCACGCGCGGCCTTGATGATCTCGGCCCGTATGCGGAGGATGGCTGATTGTCTGGGCGTGCGCACCCAGAGATGCCGATGCTCCATCAGGAAGTCGACGCCGTGCTCCTTGAGTGTGATGGGAAACGGAGTCTCCTCCGGTACCCGCTGCGCTACCTCCACCGCCTCTACATCCAGCTCATAGCCGCTCGGTGCGCGTTTGTCCGCCCGCACCTTCCCGGTCACCGTCAAGCTAGACTCCAGCGTAAGGTTCTTGAGCGTCTCAAATACTTCTTCCGGTACCGCCGCCTTCGGAACGATGCCCTGGATCGTCCCAGAGCCATCGCGGAAGATGGGGAACAAGAGCTTGCCGCTCGCACGCAGGTTGTAGAGCCACCCACGCAGCCGCACGGCCTGCCCTTCATGGCTGCCGATAGCGGCTATCGTCGTCAGCGGCGCTTGCGCAACCGGTGCAGTTACATATTCTTTTTCGTTCGATTCCATTAGCTCTCTGTTTCCGCCGTGCTGTATTCCTTGTCGAAGTGTTCAAAGGCGCGCCTGGCCTTGTCCATCACCTGCTCGGCGTCACTCTCAAGCCCGTAGTGGATTTCGAGGACCCCGGCGGGGGCGAGCGGCGCCGACATCAGGCCGCTGTAGGCCGAGTCCCAGTCCACTGTGCCGTCTCCCGGCCACAGGTGCTCATCGCGTTCCCCGTGATTGTCATGCAGGTGCGCCGAGCGGATGTGCTGCCGGAGTTCGCCGAGCGTCTCCGGCAGGCCGCCCAGCATGTGCGCATGCCCCACGTCCAGGCAAACGCCAATGGTGCTGAAGTGGCCCACGCGGAGTATCTCCAGCAGGTGCAGCGGCTCGGTCACGCCGTTGGGGATGTTCTCGACCAGCAGTTGTACTCCGAGGGGGCTGGCATACGTCTTCAAGTGCTCGAGCGCCGTCAGCGAATACTCGAGCGCGTGCTCAGACCACTCATCCTCGCGCTCACCCAGGTGCAGCACGAGGTACTTGAAGGGGATCTGTTCTGCTGTTTCAAGCGCCCGCTTGATTTCGTCCATCGAGTTGATGCGGCGCGACTTCTCATGATGCACCACGTTTACGGATGGCCCTCCTGCGCGGCCCATCTCGTAGTCGGCAAACAGGGGGGCGTGCATGGAGAAGGGCTCAACCGGGTTCGATCGGAACCAGTCGGCCGCCTCGCGCACGACCGACCGGTCAGAGTAGTCGAAGTGCTGACGCGCGGCGAAGAGTTCGATCCCCTCCGCACCGCTGCGTTTGAGTGTGTCAAGCAAGCCAGGATGCAGGCGGCTACGCAGGAAAACGTGGCTCGAGATGGCTTTGAGCATGTGGGAAGGGTATCGCAGGTTCTCCGTCCTTATCTTCTCACTCCCGGCCCGCTTCGCCTGGCGCAGTCTCGGGGTCAGTCTGCAGGCTGGCGCCCTGCGCAGCAGGCGTGCCCTGGTGGAAAAGCATCTGCCAGCTGCCTTGGTGGCGCACCCACACTGAACTGCGATGCGTCACCACGCCTCCGCGATCTGTTCGGTAGGTGACAAGCGCGGCATCCAGTGCGAGCAGGGTGGCCTCAAAGCCCGACGCGACGACCGGTGATCCGGGCGGCTCCGCAGCCAGGGCCGCCACGATCACCTGCTTGTCATAGGTGCGCCCCGAGCTGCTCACCTCACGGAAGCCGTCTGCAAGTCGCGCCGCCACCGCGCGAGAGTCGCGGCGGAAGGAGGGTTCGAGCAGTTGCTTCTGAAGCGCGAAGAGCTCCCGGGCGGCCTCGGCTTCCACCTCGGGGTCGCGCAGGTTAGTACCCTGCCGCTTTGCCGAAGTGGTGGCGATGGTCCTGGCCGCCTTCCAGCATTCCCGTCTTCTGGTCGATAGCAATGCACTCGCCGTCGCTCCAGTGGGTCTCGCCCGCGCTGACCTCATAACCGAGCGCCCGCAAGCCCTCGACCGTCGCCGGCGCAAAGCCAGGTTCCAGGTAAAGGGTGTCGGGCAGGTACTGGTGATGAAAGCGTGGCGCGTCCACCGCATCCTGGATGTTCAGGCCTCCATCGACTGAACTCAAGAGGATGTTGGCGACCGTCGAAGTGGTCCGCGAGCCGCCCGGCGACCCCAGCACCAGCCGTACCTTGCGCCCGTCCAGCACAATCGTCGGCGTCATGCTCGACAGCGGCCGCTTGCCGGACGCAATTGCGTTCGCCGGCCCCTGCACCAGCCCAAACATGTTCGGCACCCCTGGCTTGGAGGTAAAGTCGTCCATCTCGTCGTTCAGCAGGAAACCGAGCCCCTCGGCCGTGACATAGGACCCGAAGGCGCCGTTAAGCGTCGTCGTGACCGCGACCGCGTTGCCGTCCGCGTCGACAACCGAGAAGTGTGTGGTCTCGGCGCCTTCTTTGGCCGTGGCCGGGGCAGGTGGTGGCGGCAGAAAGCCTGCAGGACGCCGGAGAGCGGCGGAGGCGGTGGCCTGGTCATTCACAATGCTGGTGCGCCAGGCGTCCGCGTACTTCGGGGAAAGCATGGCGGCTATGGGCATACTCACAAAATCGGGATCGCCCAGGTACTCGTTGCGATCCATGTAGGCGCGCCGAAAGGCTTCCGTCACCAGGTGCATGGACGCGGGGGTGCGGTCACCCAGCCGCTTCAGGTTGTAGCCGGCAAGGATGTTGAGCGCCTCAAGCAGCGTCACCCCGCCCGAGGAGGGCGGCGGCGCGCTCACCACCGTCAGTCCTTCGTAGCTGCCCTCAAGCGGCGTCCGCTCCTTGGCCTCGTAGTGGGCCAGGTCGCTGAGCGAGAGCAGCCCGCCGCCGCGGGCCAGGTCTGCGACCAGGGTGTGCGCGATCTCACCACGGTAGAAGTCGCTCGGGTCCGCCGCGATGCGTGCCAGGGTATGCGCCAGCTCCGGCTGGCGCAGTGTCTCGCCAGGCTTGAACCGGTCCCCGCCCTTGGCGAAAATGCGCTTGGTCTCGGCAAACTCGACCAGGTGCGGGTCGCCAAGCACCCGCGCCTCATCCTCGGTGAGCTGAAAGCCATCCGTGGCGAGGCGGATCGCGGGGGCGACGACCCGGGCCAGCCCCAGCC
>DASWUY010000453.1:0-2317 GCA_036401435.1 Acidobacteriaceae bacterium
GCTCGACGAGGGCCACAAGGTGCTGCTGCGCGACCTGATTGACACCCAGCTGCTGTTGTCCAAGGGCAAGGAGCTCGATATCTCGGGCGAGAACGAGACCGTGCGCCAGCTGGACGAGCTGCGCAAGCAGAACCATCTGGACTCGATGGAGGCGCTGCAGAAGGCGGCTGAGGAGCAGGGCGTCTCGTTTGAGGACTTCAAGGCCAGCATCCGCAATCGCGTCATTACCTCGCAGGTGATCCGCGAAGAGGTAGGCCGCCGGATCAACATCTCGGCAGGCGAAGAGCAGCAGTTCTACGACGCCCACAAGGCGGATTTCGAGCGCCAGGAGCAGGTGCAGCTGAGCGAGATTCTGGTGCCTACGGCCAACGCCGATGATGCCGGGCAGGTAGCCTCGGCCAAGGCGAAGGCCGACGAGCTGGAGAAGCAGCTCAAGGCCGGCAAGGATTTCGCCGCAGTGGCCAAAACGGGTTCGGGCGGCCCAACCGCTGCGCAGGGCGGGTTGATCGGCGACTTCAAGCGAGGGCAGCTGGCCAAGGTGCTCGAGGACCAAACCTTTGGTCTACCGGTGGGGCAGTGGACCGATCCCATCCGGACCAAGCAGGGCTGGGTGATCCTGAAGGTAAATGAGCACCAGGCAGCAGGCCTCGCGCCGTTCAAGGACGTGGAAGGGCAGATCCAGGACGAACTCGGGATGGAGAAGATGAATCCGGCGCTGCGCGTGTACCTGACGCGGCTGCGGGAGGAGGCCTACATCTCAATCAAGCCCGGATACGTGGACAGTGGAGCGAGCCCGCACCAGGAGAGCTTCGTGTTCAGTGCCTACCAGCCGCCGCAGCCCAAGAAGCGGAAGAAGCTGGATCGCACCCGCTACGGGGGCCGGGGTCGCACGGTCACGCACCCTGCGGTGCAGCAGGCAAGCGCCGCCCCGCTTGGTCCGGCGCTGCCGGCCGGAGTGCCGACGCTGGCCGAAGTGCCCCAGGGCCCGAGTGGCTCCTCCGCCACAACTCCGGCAGGTACGGCCGCGCCGCCCCCGGCGCCCGCCAACAGGACCGTCGCAGCAGCGGGCACGATGAAGGCAGGCAAGAAAGAGAAGATTCGCTTCGGTCAGGCGCCCAGGGAGACGCTGCCGGCCGGGCCGTCACAGAGCGAAGACGCAGGAGCTGCCGCGGCGAACGGCAACGGCTCCAGCGTGGAGCAGCAGGTAGCTGCCGGGCAGGTGCCGCCCAGTCCCGCGGGCGCAGCACCGGCGGGCGCACGATACACCACCGGCGAGAGCGCGACCGAGGACGCGGTGCCCGGACCGGAGCAGAAGAAGACCCGCTATGCAGCGCGTGCCGCCCTGCCAAAGGTAAAGAAGGTCAAGAACAAGGACAAGGTGGACCCTTTTGCGCCGGCGCCCGCCGACTCGGATGAAGTAGCCACCAAACAGACCCAGGCCGCACCCCTCGGAATGAACGGAGACACCTCAAAGAAGCCGGCAAAGGTCAAGGCGACCGGGCCGAAGACGCGGTATGCGGACGAGACCAAGGAGGAGCGCGAAGCTCGTACTGCAGCAGAGGACAAGGCCCAGAACGCCGCCACGCCCCCAGACTCCGCATTGAGGACGCCGTCCGCGCCTAGCGCCGGGGCTGCAGGACCTGCTGCACAGGATGGCCCGGCAAGCCCGGCCGGCCCGAGTGCGAACCCCGATGCTCACGCCCCCAACGGGGAGCCCGCGCCTGTGCCTACCCAGGCCACCCCCAACGGGACCGGCGATCCGCTGGGGCCGACCGTGCCCACGTCGCCCACGCCGCAGGGCGCCACCCCTCCCCAGGGCCGGTAGCGCGAGGTGAAAGAGCTTTACATCGAGGGGCTGTCGCGTCTGGAAAACCAGACCGTCACCGGGTATTTCGTAGCCGGCGCGCGGCAATTGCGTACCAAGGCCGATGGTTCGGCGTACCTGGCAGTGACGCTGTGCGATCGCACCGGGCAGCTGGAAGCCAGGATGTGGGAGGCTGCCGAGGCGGGTGAATTCCAGGCCGGCGACGTGGTCAAGCTGCGTGGCATGGTGTGCCGCTACCAGGAGAAGCTGCAGATCAAGGTAGACAAGGTGCGGCGCGCGGACCCGGCAGCGGATGCGGGCGAGTTCGAGCTCGGCGACTTTGTTCCTCATACCTCGCACAACGTGGATGCGCTGTGGGCCAAGCTCTCGGGCTACATCGCCGGCATGAGCGACCCACACCTGCGTGCGCTGCTGGAGCTGTTCCTCGCGGACCCGAACCTCGCGGCGGCTCTGCGCGAGGCGCCGGCAGGCAAGAGCATGCATCACGCGTGG
>DASWUY010000454.1:0-8990 GCA_036401435.1 Acidobacteriaceae bacterium
CAGTGCGCCAGCGCCCGCCGCCGCTCCCCGGTCCGCTCCAGCGCCAGCGCCAGGTTGTAGTGCGCATCGCCATAGCCCGGCGTCAGCTCCACCGCGCGCCGGTACGCGGAGATCGCCTCCGGCAGCCGCTTCAGCTCGTCCAGCACGTTGCCCAGGTCAAAGAACGCCAGCGCATACTCCGGGTCGGCCTCGGTGGCCATCCGGTACAGTTGCTCCGCGCGCAAAAACTGCTGCTGGTTATAGAACAGCGTGCCCAGGTTGATCGCAGCCGGCGCGTGCCCGGGACTGAGCTCGAGGATCTCTTCGTATCCGCGAATGGCCTCGCCATGCCGGCCTGCCTCCTCGGCATGCACCGCCCCGGCAAACAGCCGAGCTACCTCCGCGTCCCTCTGGCGCGCCGTCCGCACCGGCACCGCCGCCACTGAGACCCGGCTGCCCTGCCCATCGAAGTCCAGCAGGAACTGCCGCGCGATTGGCTCCATCACCCAGCCCGCGTGGCGAAACACCACCCGCGATCCGCTCGCCCCCAGCCCCGCCTCCTGCAGCGGGTCGGCCATGCCGGACACCAGGCGCATCGCGTGCACGGAGTTCCGGATGCTCGTCGCCGAGATCCGCCGCTCCCCCAGCTCCCGCAGCTTGCGTAACTGGCTCAGTTCCAGAAAGGAGTAGGAATTGCCAGACGCGATCAGGCCATGTCGCTCCCACATCCGGAGCTGTCTTTCCCCAATCCCGCAGATGCGGAGAACATCCTGCCGCTCATACTGATTCACGGTTTTGCTTACTCCTTTGCGGAGCGTCGCACCCCTCGTTCTGTGCCGATTATGGCACGGGGCACCCTCGGCCCGCGGCTCCCCGCACCGATTTTCACCATATATGCGTGGATAACTGGACAAGAGGAGCGCGAATAGTAACCGGATCGGCGACTTATGCCGACTTACCCGGTTCCGCAACATCCGGCCGCTTGCTCCATGTGCAACCCATGTGCAACCCGGGCGCGACTCGGGCGGAGCAGAACCGTGTCGGAAGACAGCGAAGGGGAGGCTGCTGGAGCCGACGACCGGACTTGAACCGGTGACCTGCTGATTACGAATCAGCTGCTCTACCAACTGAGCTACGTCGGCCTGCGACTCACCCAATCATACCCGGCAAGCACCAACCCCGGCAAAGACGAGAAGAGCCACCCGGCAACAGGGCGGCTCTTCTCTAGGGAGAATAGTTCCGACGGAGGCAAAGCCATCAGAACTTTCTGGCGAAATCTTATGAGCCGTCGCGGAGGGTGTCAAGCCAAAATCACCATCCCTCGCAACCCTCCCCGGCAACGGCATGGCACCGGGTCTCTCGTCCTCCCGCCTGCACCCTGCCCGGCGCAATTCGAGTTAAACCACTGCTAATAAAGGACTTAAGCTGCACGATTGCACCAGCAGCGCTGCAATCCTTACCCAAGCTTCAGGCTGATGAAATCATCATCGTTCATCGACGAATCCGGCTTCCCGCGCATCCGCCGAAGCAACACCCTTCCCCCGCCCAGAAACAGCGCCAGCAGCACCGCCGCTACCGCCAGAACTCCGGTTAGAGACGCGATCCCCAGCAGCAGCTTGGCCGCCTTCGACACCTCGCTCACGTAGCCTTCCGGGTGGTTGATGGTAATCGCCGCCTGGTAATGCACCTCGCCCAGCAGGTTCTGCGCCTCAGCCTGCGACAGGTGCCCGCCGGTCAGCCCCACCAGCGGACCGATCTGCTCCGCCACCACCCCGGGATCCCCCACCGGCAGCCCCGGCGTGCCGCTCTTCAGCAGCGCCGCCACGGCCTTGGTGCTCCGCGCCGCCATCTGGGGGGTCGGGTAGGCGACCAGCATCAGCGTGCCGTCCGCACCATGCCGCCGGTAATGCGCCACCACCACCTCGGCATCGCGGCTGAAGTCGATCACTGACTCCGGCAGCGCCGCCCCCGAGGCCGCGTACCCGGCGGGCCCAATCGCATAATGCACGCTCGCCCGGTCCAGCCCGTCCGTCGGCAGGTATCCCGGCAGCGGAGGAGCCACGGCTGCCGTCCCCAGCGCTGCCGGCAGCGCCGCGGCCAGGGTTCGCAGCGCCTCCAATACCTGCCCATCCGGCTGCGCCGCCGTCGCTTCCACCAGCGTCGCGCCCGTCCAGAACAGGTACTTGCCCCCCCGCGACGCGCCTTCGGTGCCCAGCGTCTCCACCCGCATCCCCGGTTCCCTGTAGGCCGTGAAGGCGGCAAAGGCCCCCGTCGCATCCGCGAATCGGTAGGCGCGCACCGACAGCCCTCCGCCCGCGCCCAGATACCGCCCTTCCGCCCCGTCGATCAGCCCGTCTTCACGCAGCAGCGGCCCATGCGCCGCGTCCAGACCAGCGCCCGGACCCGCCGCCCCGGCAAACGTCCCCGCCGGCGCAGCCAGCCGCAGCCCGCCCGCGCTTGGCGGCAGCAGCGCCGGTGCAGCCTTGTCGCCACCCGCACCTGTCCGCGCCTGCGCTCCACTGGCCAGCACCAGGCACACCACCATCGCCGCCATGCGGCACCCACTCACCCGCCGCGCCCGCACTGCTCCCGAGCGCGCGAGAAATCCCCTCTGCCGTGACATAGGTAAAATTCCCTCTAATCGAGCCTACACCCCGCCGAAAACGCCTCGCCGCAGGCCCGGCCTTACTGCCCCGCCGGCCGGCTCCCGCTCTCCGCCAGCCGCACCCCGCTCAGGCTTCCGACATACTTCGCCACCCCCCGGTAGAGCGATTCCGCAATCCTCTGCCGGTACTCCCCATCCCTCAGCTGGTGGGCGTCGTCCGGATTGGTGAGGAAGGAGATCTCCGCCAGGATCGAGGGCATGTTCGCCCCGATCAGCACCACGAACGGCGCCTTCTTGACCCCGCGATCCCGCAGCCCCGGGTTGCCGGTCTCCAAGCCGGTGTAGAGGCTCTGCTCCACGTCCCCCGCAAACTCTCGTGACTCCGCGATCTTGTCCTGCAGCGTAATCTTCTTCACCAGGTCCGACAGCTGGTGAATGGACTGCTGCGAGACGGCATTCTCACGCGCCGCCACCTCCAGCGCGTCCGCCGACGAGGTGAAGTTGAGGTAGTAGGTCTCCACTCCCCGCGCGCCTGCGTCCTGGCTGGAGTTGGCATGCACGGAGATAAACAGGTCCGCCTGCGCCTTGTTCGCAATCGCCGTCCGCGTCTCGAGCGGAATAAACGTATCATCGTCGCGGGTGTAGATCACATCCGCGCCCAGCCGCTGCTTCAGCAGCCTGCCCAGCCGCAGCGCCACGTCCAGCACCACGTCCTTCTCTTCGATGCCGCCCGGCCCCAGCGTCCCCGAGTCATGCCCCCCGTGGCCCGCATCCACCACGATCCGCCCGATCTTCAGCCCCAGCGCCCGCACCATGGACCGCTCGCCGCTCGCCGTTGGCTCCGCCGCGCGAATGCCGGCATTGCTCCCCGCGCTCATCGCCGTCTGGCTCGGCGTATTGGTTGGCATCTGGCTGGGCGGATTGCTCGCCCGCGCGGCCAAACTCCCCGCGGCAATTCCCGCCCGCCGCGAGCTGGCCGCCGCCGCCGAACTCCCGCTCTGCGCAGCCGGCCGCGTGTCTGCCACCGAAGCCGAGACAGGCGCCGTCGTCGGCACGCGCGTCGCCCGCACCGCGTTCGGCTGCCGGTCGAGCGTCGCAATGTCCCCCAGCGCGCCCGCACTCCCCGAGGCACCTCGAACCCCGGTCACTGCCCTGCCCGGCTCCCGCGACGCCGTATACACTGGCGCGCCGCCCCCCGCTGCGCGCCCGTGAATATCAATGATCAGCCGGGAAGGATTGGGCAGGAAGAACGCCGAGTATTCGCTCACGTCACTCACATCCATCACCACCCGCACCACGTCTTCCCCTGCCTGCGCCGTGCGAATCCGCTTCAGAAAGCCCCCATCGGTTACCGTCACCGCCTTGCCCGAGAGCTCCGGCGACAGCCGCGCCCCATGCAGGTCAAAGAAGATCCGGTCCGGGTTCGGCACTCGCGAGGCCTCATACCGCACCTCCTCGTCCAGGTCGATCGCCACCCGCGTGTACACCGGCGTCGACCACTGCCGCACCCCTGTCACCAGCGGCAGCCGCCCATGCCGCGGCGGCGGCGCCGCGTTCAGCGCAGCCTCGTTCAGAGAAGGCGCAGGCACCGGCTCCTCACCGCGGGCGGCCGGGGCTGGCAGCCGCGCCTGCTTCGGCGGAGTCGCCGCCATCTGCGTGGCCGACGCCTGCGACACAGCCGGCGCCTGCGGCACAGTTGACGCCATGCCCGCCATGCCACGCCCCTGGCCACCCGCAGCCCTGGCCCTCGCCGGCGGCTGCGCGCTGCGCGAAGCAATCGCCGCCTGCAGCACCGCGTTGCTGTGGTGTCCGCCCCTGGCCCCTGCCCCGGCCCGTTCCGCCCCGCGCATCCGGCTCAGCTCCTGCCGCGCCTCGTCCGCGAGCGCGTTTCCCGGATACTCATTGAGAAAAAGCGTAAAGATGGTCCGTGCCGCCGTCCTGTCCCCCAGGTCGTGATCGTAGATCTCGCCCTCGGTCATCAGCGCGCCATAGCGGTACCGACTCGCCGGGTAGGCGCGCCGCAGAAACTCGTACTGGCTTACCGCGTCTTCAAGCGACCGCCGGTCGTCAAACAGTCGCCCCTCGGCTGCCAGCAGCTCAGCCACCGCCATCGCCGCAGCGTCCGCGTGCGGGTCCCGTGGCGAGCCGTGATACACCCCGCGAAACGCCCCCAGCACCCGGTCATACTCGCGCCGCGTGCGCTGCGCCTGTGGCCGGCCTTCGAGCTCCCCGCGCATCCGCACGGCCTGGTCATAGCTCGACCCCGGCGAAGCCGCCGCGTACGCATTCCGCTGCCCGCGCGCCCCTGCCGCGCCCGCGCACACCAGCAGCAGCAGCCCCGCGAACAAGACTCGCTCGTGAGTCAGTCGTGCGCCATCAGCAACACGGGGCGTGGCAAGCGGCATAGCAGCACTGAGCGGACCCAAACGCGCAAAGTTAGGCCGATTATAGGCGAACCCGCCCGGCCCTCTCCCGCTTCAACCCCAAACCCCGCCCCGGGTCGCGCCCCGGCCTGCACCTTGCGTAACGCTTCCCTGCCCGGCACAGCGCTCTCCTGCGAGCGCCGCCTGCCCGTACTATGGTCTTGCCACCTCTCCTATGACCCCAGCCATTGAGACCCAGGCCCTCACCCGCCGCTTCGGCGACTTCCTCGCCGTCGACCAGGTCCACCTTCGCGTCGAAGCCGGCCAGTTCTTCGGCTTCCTCGGGCCCAACGGCGCCGGCAAATCCACCACCATCCGCATGCTGACCGGGCTCCTCGCACCCTCCTCCGGCAGCATCTCCCTCCTCGGCGAGCCGCTCTCCGCGCGCTCCGCCGAGATCAAGCGCCAGATCGGCGTCGTGCCCGAGGGTCTCGCACTCTTCGGCCGCCTGACCGCCACCCAGTACCTCCACTTCGTCGGCCGCATGTATGGCCTTGACCGCCCCACCACCCTCGCCCGCACCGAAGAGCTGCTCGACTTTATGAGCCTGGCCGGCGAGCACACCAAGCTCGTCACCGACTTCTCCCACGGCATGCAGAAAAAGCTGGCCCTCGCTGCCGCTGTCATCCACGGGCCACGCATCCTCTTCCTCGACGAGCCTTTTGAAGGCGTCGACGCCGTGGCGGCCGGCACCCTCAAGGCCATGCTCCAGCGCATGATCAGCCGCGGCGCCACCATCTTCCTCACCTCTCACGTGCTTGAGATCGTCGAGCGCCTCTGCACCCACATCGGCATCATTCACCAGGGCAGGCTGGTCGCCCAGGGTTCGCTCGCAGAGCTCAGCGCAGATGTCATCGCGCGCACCGCCGCCCAGCCCGGCGCCACATCTTCCGCAGCGCCGCTCACGCTCGAGCAGATCTTCCTCGAGATCGTCGGCGGCTCCTCCGCCGAGCACACAGAGCAGGAGCTCTCGTGGCTCAGCTGAGGCACGCCGCTGCGCCCATCCCCGCGCGGCAGCAGCTGGCGGCCATCGCCTGGCTGCGCTGGCGCCTCTTTGCCAACAGCTTCACGCTCCGCCCGCGGCAGCGCGGGGTTGCCCTGCTGTTTCCTGTGCTCCTGCGCCTGCTCGTCTACCCCTTTGTCGCCCTGTTCTTCGCCAGCCCGATCGCCGCCGGCGCCCTCATCGGCTACATCACGGCCGCGCGTGGGAACGTTCCCCTGCTCACGCTCGCGCTTACCGGCGCCTTCCTCTCCTGGCAGTATGTTGGCGTCTACGCGGCAACCGTCTCCTCCCAGACCGCGGCCTTCCACCCAGCCTCCCTGCTGCGCTTTCCCATCCCCTTCGCCCGCTATGTGCTGCTGCGGCTGGTCCTCGGCATCCTCACGCCTAGCACCGTCGCGGGCTCGCTCGCCATGCTGGCCGCCGCCATCGGCATGGCCTTCGCGCGGCCCACGCTGCTGGGGCCCGCGCTCCTCTTCCTCTGCCTCTACGCGCTCCTCAACCTGCTCTTCATGCGCATGGCCGCAGCCTGGATCGAGCGATGGCTCGCCACCCGCTTTGCCCGCCAGCTCTTCACCATCACGTTCGTCCTGCTCTTCGTCGGCCTGCAGCTGGTCAGCCTGCACGTCCGCTCTATGACCGACCCGCGGACCACCCTTATCAGCAGCCGCTGGCTCCCGCTCGTTGCCTCCTTGCGCGCGCTTCTTGACTGGCTGCCCCCCGGCCTGGCCGCCCGAGGCATCTTCTTCTTCAGCGCTCGCCCGCTTGCCACCCTGCTCCACGCAGCCGGCCTGCTCGCCTGCTGCGCGCTCTTTCTCGCCGTCTTCGCCGCACGCATGCGCCGCCAGTACCTGGGCGAAGAGTGGAGCGAGGGCGCGGCTCGCCGCACAGCCCCGCCCCGCGCCCGCCCTCAGGCTTCTCCTGGGCACGCGACGGAGCTGCAGTGGGACCTGCGGCCTTCACAGGTCTTTCTCGCCTGCTTCCAAAAGGAATGGGTCTACCTGCAGGCCAACAGTCGCCAGTGGCTGGGCGCGCTCACCACCCTCTTGCTGGTCTTTGTCTTCTCCAGCCCCCAGGGCGTGCTGGGCCGGCACCCCGCTTACGCCCTGCAGGGGGCTACCGCCTACGTCCTCTTTGCGCCGCTCGCGGCCTTGTTCAACACCTTCGGCGCAGACGCTGCCGGCTTCCAGTTCTACCTGCTCGCACCCGTGCGCCTGCGTGAGGTGCTGCTTGCGAAGAACCTCGTCCACCTGCTCTTCCTCGCGCTTGAGATCGTGCTCGCCTGGACGCTCATCCTGGCCCGCCTGCATCGGCAGATCTCGGCCGCAACAGAGGCTGGCGCCGCCCTGTGGACGCTCTACCTCCTCTTCCTGGCGTTGGGCCTCGGCACCCTGCGCTCCATGCAGGCGCCGCGCCGCTATGTCCCCGGCCAGTCCCGCCAGTCCGCCGCCCCGGCCAATGCCAGCAACATGCTTCTCCTCCTGGGCGTGCTCGGGGCGAGCTTCCTTCTGCAGATTCCTGTCGCCCTCTTAGCGGAGCACCTGGGCCGGCCATGGCTGCCCTCAGCCGTCTTCGCGCCACTGGCTGCGGGCGCCCTGCTCGGGTACCTGCTGGTGCTCTCCCGCGCCGACCGCCTGCTGCTCAGATATCGTGAGCGGCTCTCGGAGGAGCTGGGCCGGCTCTCGTAGCCCGGCCCGCCGCTGTGCTGCAGGGGCGCAAGCGCTACCCGAACAGCGCCCGCACCAGCTCCGGGGTGCGCGCCAGCGCATCATTCAGCAGCGCCGCGTCCTTGCCGCCGGCCTCGGCCAGGTCTGCCCGACCGCCGCCTGACCCGCCCACCAGCTTGGCCACCGCGCCCACCACTCTGCCTGCCTGCACCCGCGCCGTCAGGTCCCTGGTCACCCCGGCCACCAGCGCCAACTTGCCATCTGGCTGCGCTGAGCCAAGCACCACCACTCCCGACCCCAGCCTGGTCCGCAGGTTGTCCACCAGCACCCGCATCTGGTCCCGGCCCAGGCCGTCCACGCGCTGCGCCAGCACCTTGAAGCCGTCCACTTCCACCGCCTCTGACGCCGCGTCCGCCACCGCCGCGGCCGCTGACTTCATGCGCAGCTGGTCAAGCTCCCGGCGCAGCTTCTTGACCTCTTCCTCCTGCGCCGTAAACCGCTGTCGCAGCGCGTCAGCCGGCGGCAAGTCTCCGGCGCCGACAAGCTGCGCCGCCTCGTAGTCGCGGCGAAACTCGGCCAGCGCGCCCATCCCCGTCACCGCCTCCACGCGCCGCACACCAGAGGACACGCTCGACTCGCCCAGCAGCTTGATCACCCCGATCTCGCCCGTTGCCCCCGTGTGCGTGCCGCCGCACAGCTCGGTTGAGAAGTCGCCGATCTTCACCACCCGCACCTTGTCGCCATACTTCTCGCCAAACAGCGCCATCGCGTGGTACTGGTGGATCGCCGTGTCAATCGGTACGTCGACGATCGTGTCTACTTTGGTGTTGCCCAGCACCTCGCGATTGACGAGGTCCTCTATGTTTTGGAGCTCTTCGTCGGCAACCTGGGCAAAGTGCGAGAAGTCAAAGCGCAAACGCTCGGGTGAGACCAGCGACCCGGCTTGCTTGACGTGCGGGCCGAGCACCTCACGCAGCGCGGCATGCAGCAGGTGGGTGCCGGTGTGATTGCGGCGGGTCGCGTTGCGATAGTTCGTATCAACGACTGTGTCAAGTTTTTGGCCGAGCGAGATCGGCTGCCGCAGCGTGGCCTGGTGCACGCGCACGCCCTGCACCGGAATCACGCACCCGGTCACATCCGCGACGATCGAGTTGTGGTCGTCGGAGTAAAGCCAGCCAGTGTCGCCGACCTGGCCGCCGGAGTCGCCATAGAAGCTGGTGTGGTCGAGCACGATCTCTACCTGGTCACCTGCGGAGGCGCTTGGGACGCCCGCGCCTTCCTTGACGATGGCGAGGATTTCGCAGTTGGTTGAAGTC
>DASWUY010000455.1:0-2137 GCA_036401435.1 Acidobacteriaceae bacterium
CAAGGCAGCAGGGAATATCTACACTCGCGCGAGGGTTGCAGCGTGGAAGAGCCTGTGCGCCGAAAGCGTGACCGTGACTCATTGGACAGCGACAATCTTGGCGGCGAAGCCTTTGCACGGGGTGGAGCATGCGCCAGCAGGGTGTGAAAAGTACCTTGATCCGTGTGGAATCTAACTGCTGCACGCGTGTAGTCCGCACCCGCGATTCGCGGAACTTTCTTCTTTCTTGCCTTGCATTTCGCGAGCAATGCCCCTACCTTTGGACCAGAGGACGGTGGTCATAAGCCCTCGGCCCAGCTGAGTTTTGGTTCAAACTTCCAGGTCCTGCCCGGGCCCGCAGCATGCGGACGCTAAAGCGTGAGGCACTCTCGGGGTGCTCCTGACCGGAGTCATGAACGCGACCTTTTCCGGTGCAAGAGCATGGTTCCGTCGCCGCATCCCTCGTCGCTCTGATCATGCTGTGACTGGATTCTGCTTTTCGGGTGCCGGCAGCTGAAGCAGTGGGAGCAGCCTGGTAAGAGGTATGAACCAGCGCCGCATGGAATGCGCGGCTAGTCCTAACACCTATGAGAAACACCCCACATGTTCCAGAAGCCTGATGGAACGGGAAGAAGGATTATGCGAGGAACCGAGATGGTGAGAACCACCCAGTCCAGCTCTGAGCTTACGGTGGGCAGAATCCTGGCGATCTTTCGCCAGCGTAGTCACGTCATCCTGCTGACCACATCGGTGCTCTTTGTACTGGTGGCGCTGTACTGCCTGCTGGCGACGCCTCACTACCGGTCCGAAAGCATCATCGAGGTGCAACGGAGCAGCAACGATCTGCTGGGGCTGGAAAGCATCATGGGGTCGCAGACGGGTGAGGTGGGCGACGCGCTGAACGCCAGTCTGGATCTGCAGACGCAGGTAGAGATCCTGCAGTCGGACACGCTTGCGATACGGGTGATCAAGGACCTGGATCTCGAGCACACCCGCGACTTCACACCTAGGTGGAGCCCCGTGGGCTGGGCGCTCTCGCTCTTCTCGGCCAAGGGCGTGGCAGACCCTGAGTCGGCGCAGCTCGAAGATGCGCCGTTGCGCCGGGCTTATGCGACCAAGGTCTTCAGCAGCCACTTGAAGGTCAAGCCAGTGGCGGGAACCAGGCTGATCGGCATCACCTACACGCACTCTGATCCGAAGGTGGCGGCGGCCGTGGTGAATGACCTGACCAGCGCGCTGATGGACTATGGGTTCACGACGCGCAACTCGGCAACCAACCAGACCTCGCAGTGGCTGGGCAGCCAGCTGAACGATCTGAAGAAGCAGGCGCACGACCTGCAGGCCAGGGTCGTCGCACTGCAGCGCGACACCGGCATCTACAGCCTGGGCGAGGATTCACAGGGGCGCGACCAGGTATACAGCGCCACGCTGGACCAGCTGCAGCAGGCGACTACCGCTCTGTCGGCCGCGACCTCGGGCCGGATCATGAAGGGCGCGCTCTATGACACGATCCGCAATGGTGACCCGGAGCTGATCTCGGGCCTGGCAGGCGCGGGCTTGGGCTCTACGTCAAGCTCGGTGCAGAGTTCGCTGAACCTGCTGCAGAACCTGCGGACGCAGCAGGCTGCGGCCGCGGCACAGTTGGCGCAGGATACGTCGAAGTTCGGTGCGAGCTATCCGAAGCTGATCGACGAACGCTCGACACTGGCCAGCCTGGACAAGGCGGTGAGTGATGAAGCGTCACGCATTGGGGAGCGGGCCCGAAATGACTACCAGGCGTCGCGCGGTGCAGAGGATAAGCTGCAGGCGGTGTACCGGGAGCGCAAGGTAGAGGCGGAGAAGCTGAACGATCGTGCGATCGAGTACGGCATCGCCAAGCAGGAAGCAGATAACAGCCGCGCTCTCTATGAGGATCTTTCCAAGCGCCTGAACGAGGCAGGAGTGATCGAGGGGCTGCGGTCGTCGAACATTTCGGTGGTCACGCCGGGCCGCATCTCGGCCAAGCCTTCGTCGCCCAACCCGCCGCTGTACCTTGCGGGAGCGATAGCCATCGGCCTCTTCATGGGGGCGTGCGGAGCCTTGTTCTCAGACATGACGGACAAGACCGTTCAATCCTTTGGAGTGGTGGAAGAGTCGCTGGGCATCACCTTCCTGGCGG
>DASWUY010000456.1:0-3538 GCA_036401435.1 Acidobacteriaceae bacterium
CGCGCCATCGCCTGCACCTCGTCTACCGTTACCTATTCCACCTTGGCCAGGATCTCCGCCGGACCAAAGAAGTAGTTGAAGTACATCTGCTGCCGCGCCAGGTTCGACATCCGCGCCCCGGAGCTCTCGAGCGAGAGCAGCAGGTTGCCCTTCAGCTGGTCCTTGGCCCTGCGCAGCTCCTCGGCTTCGATCGGCTGCTCCTTCAACAGGCGCAGCTGCTGCATCACCAGCTCGATCAGCTCCAGCGCCTTGTCTGCCGAGGTCCCGGCAAACACGCACAGCGAACCCGTGTCCCGGTACGGGCTCAGGTCCGAGTAGATCGAGTAGGCCAGCCCGCGCTCCTCGCGCACCGTCTGGAACAGCCGCGAGCTCATCCCGCCGCCCAGCACCGTGTTCAGCATCAGCGACACGTACCGCGACTCGTCCGCCAGCGGCCGCGCCGGCACCCCCAGGCATAGCTGCACCTGCTCAAGCGACTTCTTGTTGCGCAGCACGATCTCGGCCGCGGTCCGTGGCGGCGCCTCCACAAACAGCGACTCGCCCGGCGCCACCCCGGCAAACCGGCGCGTCACCTCTTCCACAAACCTGTTGTGGTCCAGGTGCCCGGCCGCGGAAAAGATCATGTTGCCGCCGCGAAAGCGCGACCCGTAGTAGTCCAGCAGCTTGGCCCGGTCGAAGCCTGAAACCGTCTTCGCCGTCCCCAGGATCGGCTTGCCCAGCGCATGCCCCTGCCAGAAGTGCTGCGTAAAGATCTCGTGCACCAGGTAGTCGGGATTGTCCTCGTCCATCTTGATCTCTTCAAGAATGACGCCGCGCTCCCGCACCACCTCTTCCTCCGTAAACACCGGGTGCAGCACCAGGTCCGACAGCACGTCCAGCGCCTTTGGCACATGCTCGTCCAGCACCTTCATGTTGAAGCACACCGTCTCCTTGCCCGTAAACGCGTCCAGGTTGCCGCCGATCGCATCTACCTCGCGCGCGATCTGCTGCGCCGTCCGCGTGGTCGTTCCCTTGAACACCATGTGCTCCACAAAATGCGAAATGCCATTGATCGCCGCCGCTTCGTGGCGCGACCCGGCATGGATCCATACCCCCATGGCCACCGAGCGCACGTGAGGCATCTCCTCGGTCAGGATGATCATGCCGTTGGGTAGGTCGGTCCTGCGTATGTCGCGTTCGTTGTTCATGCACCTTCCTTCAAACTGGTTCGCAGCGGTCGCGCAGCAGGCCTTGCACCCGGGGCTTGCGCGCCGACGGGCTGCGTTATCCTGAACGTGGGCGAAAGGAACAAAACGTGCCGGGCGACCAAGAGCTCTTTCCTATTGTAGACGTGCCAGCCGGCCCGCCGGATGCGGCAGCCATGGCCACGCTCGGGCCCCGCCCCGCCCCCGGGCCTCAGCCTCCCGCGCTCTTCGGCCTCTCCCTGGCCCAGCTGACCGACCTGGTCAGGGACCTTGGCCAGCCCGCCTACCGCGCCCGCCAACTCGAGCAAGCCCTTTATCGGCAGTGGGTGAGCGACCTCGACACAGTCACCACGCTGCCCAGGAACCTGCGCCAGGCGCTCCTTGAAGCCGGCTACCAGGTGGGCCTGCCCGAGATCACCCAGACCTTTCGCTCCGTCGATGGCACCGAACGCTACCTCATCGCCGGCCTCGACGGCCAGACCGTCGAAACAGTGTGGATGCCCGGCGGCGATGGTGGCGAGAGCGACGCTGCCGAGTTAGCGGAATCAGAAGAGGAGGCCGGAGAAGCTGTAGACCAGGCTCCGATGGCTAAACCCGCCGCTCTAAACAGCAATGTCATCCTGAGCGAAGCGAAGGACCTGCGGTTTGCCAGCGGCGGTTCCCCCATCCCGCGCGAGCGCCCCGCCCAGCGCCGCGCCACCATCTGCGTCTCGTCGCAGATCGGCTGCGCCGTCAACTGCCACTTCTGCCTCACCGCCCGGCTCGGCATCCTTCGCAACCTCACGCCCGGCGAGATCGCAGGGCAGGTCGTCGCCGTGCTCAGGCGCCAGGGCGTGCACCTCGGCCGCGACCGCATCAACCTGGTCTTCATGGGCATGGGCGAGCCCTTCCTCAACTACGACGCCTTCCTCGCCGCCCTCCACCTGCTTACAGACTGCGTTGGCCTCGCTGCCTCCCGCATGACCGTCTCCACCTCCGGCATCGTGCCCGGCATCCTCCGCTTCGCGCAGGAGCCCGTCCGCTGCAAGCTCGCCATCTCCCTCAACGCCTCCAATGATCTGGTCCGCGAGCAGATCATGCCCATCACCCGCAAGTGGAAGATCGACGCCATCCTCGACGCGGTCCGCACCATCCCCCTCGGCCCCCGCGAGCGCATCACCTTTGAATACGTCCTGCTCGGCGGCGTCAACGACCGGCTCGACCACGCCGACGAAGTCGTCCGCATCGTCCGTACCGCCGGCTTCCCCTGCTACGTCAACCTCATCGTCTGGAACCCCGGCCCCGGCACCTCCTACGCCCAGCCCGACCAGCCGACCGTCGACGCCTTCCAGCGCCGCCTGATCTCGCAGGGGGTCACCGCCTACATCCGCCGCCCCCGCGGCCGCGATATCTACGCCGCCTGCGGCCAGTTGAAGCGCACCACCAGCTAGCTTCCCGGCGGAGAAATCTCGCGCCAAATCTCGCGCCCAGGAAAGCCAGTCGTCCGTACCATCGACCTGGTGCGGTTCCGTCGAGGGCAGATCGAACGACCTCTCTACCCACCCTGATCACCTCCGTGGCTCTGGCGAGTAGCGTCATCATCGACACTGGCCCGCCCGTCCTCCCCTAGCTGCCGGGCGTACGATCAGCCTCTCGCCTGCCCGCCGAAACCAGCCCCAGTGCCGTCCCCGCCACCACATCCGCATCGTGCCGCAGCACATCCCCCTCCGCTGCAAAGTTCCCCGTCACGCACCGGATCCCCAGCGCCTCGATCTTCTCCACGTCCGCCACAATCACCTCAGCACCCTCTGCCGCATAGCGCTTCCGGATCGCCTCCGACACCGGCGCGACATTGATCAGCGCATAGTCAAAGAACGGCTGCCGCGCATGCTCATACATCCGCTCAATATGCTGCGACGCCGTCAGCTGCAGGCTCTCGTTCCCCTGCGTCATCAGGTTGCCGATATACACCCGGCACCCGCGAGCCGCACCCAGCGCCTCCGGGATCCCGGTCACCAGCAGGTTCGTAATCAGTGACGTGTAGAGCGACCCCGGCCCCATCGTGATCAGGTCCGCAGCCGCGATCGCGTCCAGCGTCTCCGGCAGCGGCGCCGCCGTCCGCGGCTCCAGCATCAACTCCACGATCCGCTGCTTTGACTCCGTGATCTTCGTCTCCCCATGCACCAGCTCGCCATTATCCATGCGCGCCCGCAGCGTCACGTTCGACGAGGTGGAAGGATAGATATGCCCGCGCGTGGCCAGCACCTCGGCCGCCAGCTTGATCGCCTGGGTAAAATCCCCCGTCATCTCTGACAGCGCCGCCACAAACAGGTTCCCGAAGCTGTGCCCCTCCAGCCCCCCGCCCCCGCGGAACC
>DASWUY010000457.1:0-2824 GCA_036401435.1 Acidobacteriaceae bacterium
GCCACATAGGTGAAGACGCAGAACAGGGAGATGGAGCTTAGCGTTGACAGGGCCAGTACCAGCAGCACCTGCGGGTGCCGCAGCAGCCGAACCTCCTCGCGCAGGTGCATGTCTTCTGCAGCCTGGCGCGGCACCTTGGCCCGAATCGCGAGGACCGCGGCCAGCCCGATCGGAACGATGGCCCAGAACGACGCGCGCCAGCCATAGGCCTGCCCCAGCGCAGTGCCGGCCGGCACGCCAAGCACGTTCGCCAGCGTCAGACCCGTAAACATGACAGCGATGGCCTGGGCGCGCTGCTCCCTCGCCACCATGTTCACCGCAACCACGCTGCCGATCCCAAAGAAGGCGCCATGGCACAAGGCCGTAAGCACCCTTGCCGCGAAGAGCAGGTTATAGCTCGGGGCAAGCGCGCAGGCCAGGTTCCCCAGGGTGAAGATGCTCATCAGCAGCAGCAGGGCACGCCGGCGCTCCATCCTGGAGGTGGCAACGGCGACCAGCGGCGAGCCGATCGTCACGCTGATCGCATAGCCGGACACGAGTGCGCCAGCCTTCGGGATACTTACCCCAAAATCCACCGCCAGGTTTGGCAGCAGCCCCATGATGATGAACTCGGAGGTGCCGATACAAAAGGCCGCCACGGCAAGCGCCAGAAGGGAGATGCGCATGCTTCCTTTATCTCACGGCCCCTACCTTTGCCACGACGCGCCACAGGCCTGCCGGCCTCTGCAGCCACAGCGCTCAGGGAACCATCTCGGTGGCGCTCGCATAGCTGAGCTGGTGGATCGCTAGCCAGGTATTCGCATACGCCGACAGCGCCGCCGCAGTCGTTGACCGCGAGTCACGCAGCGCGTCCAGATAGTCGATCAACGCGATCCCTCCATGCTCGTAGGCAAACTGCGCAATCTGCAGCACGTCTCCCGCCTCGTCAAGGTAGTGAGAGGTATACCTGTCGGCCAGCACCTTGGACTGCGTATAGCCGATCCAGGCCTGGTCCACGTCGGAGAGCACCTGGTTCTTCGCCGCGATGACCGAGAAGCGGCTGCCCTGAGCCACAAACTCGCTCGTCTTCTTGTTACCCTGGTTGCGGTCAAAGAGGCGGAGCGGGATGCTGACGTTGAAACCCGAGCTGTTCGAGTTGCCGGAGCGGTCGTACTCCGCCTCGATCGTCGGGTCGGTCGTACCGTTCGCGTAGGCCAGCTTCACATTCGCATCCGCGACCGCGACCGCGGCAAGCGCCGCCTGGTAGTCCGGCCGCGAGACCAGCGCCTTGGCATCGACCCCTGCGAGATCGATCGAGAGTGGCGGCGGAACGATGGTTCCCAGGATGTCAAAATCCTCACTCGGGGTCTCGACCCCGATCAGCGTCTGCAGCTGATCGCTGGCCTGGCGCAGGCTGATCTGTGCGTTGGCTTGGTCGCTCTCAAACTGCGAGAGCTGCAGGTCCAGCCGCTCAAAGTCCAGCTTGCCGATGTCCCCGGCCTTGTATCGGTCCTCGTTGATGGCGACCTCGCGCCGAAAGTCCGCCAGGTTGGCATTGGCCAGCGTAAGCGCCGCCTTGGCGATCAGCATGTTGGTAAACGCCTGCTTGACTGCGAACTCCGTGCCACGCTCCTGGTCATGCAGCTGCGCCTCGGTCTGCGCCGTGGTCGAGCGTGCGACGTCAAGCCGCCAGCGCCGCTTCTGCCCCCGCTCAAAGAGGCGCGAAACCTGCCCCGCATAGAGGTAAGGCCCATCCGAGCTGCCGTCCAGCAGGGTCACGTCCGAGCCGACCGCGGCGAAGTAGGGATTGGCGCGCACCCCGGCCTGGATCTCCTGGGCGCGGGTGCCCTCCAGGTTCAGCCGCGCGGCCCGCAGGACTGGGTTCCGGCTGCGCGCGAGCGTCAGTACCTGCTCGATCGACAGGGCGCCGGGACGCGTCGGCAGGGAGCGTCGAGGGTCAGGCGGCGGCGCGGGCACCGGGCCGATCTGGGTCAGGCGGGTGGCGTCCGGGCCGAGCTGCGCCGGGGGCATGGGGCGGGGGGCACTGGGCAGCGGAGTCTGATGGTTCTGTGGCGTCGCTCCCGTAGGCGGCGTGCCGGGCTGGCTGGCAGGCGGGTTCTGCTGCGAAGTTTCACCAGCTTGTTGGCCTGCCGCGACCTGCGCACCCAAGGGCGCGGGACACAGCACGGCGGCAACCATCAGGGCGCCGGCCAGCGGGGCACCGGCTATCGCAGCGCGAGCCATCACCGCGCGGGCCATCACAGTTCCATCTCAGCGTGATGCGCCGGCAGCACGTCATCCTCGCGCGCGATCCACACATACAGGGTCGGCAGCAGGAAGACAGAGATCAACAGCGCCCCGATCAGGCCGCCCACGATCACGATGGCAAACGGACGCTGCGAGTCTGACCCGATGCCGTGCGAGGTAGCGGCCGGCAACAGGCCCAGCGTCGCTACCAGCATCGTCATCATGATGGGGCGCAGCCTCAGCACCGCGCCCTCCACCGCTGCTTCTTCCACCGAGTGCCCGCTCACGCGCAACTGGTTGATGTACTCCAGCATGATGACTCCGGTCTGGACCGACACCCCAAACAGCGCCAGGAAGCCGACCCCGGACGAGACACTGAAGTGGGTCCCCGTCACCCACAACGCCAGCATGCCGCCGAAGGGCGCCATGGCCACGTTGCCCAGGATGAGCAGGGCCCACTTGAACGAGCCGAACATGGTGTAAAGGATGAGAAAGATCAGCAGGATGGTGATAGGCAGCACCAGCATCAGGCGGCGCGACGAACGCTTCTGGCTCTCGTACTCCCCGGCCCAGTCCGTCTTGTATCCTGGCGGCAGCT
>DASWUY010000458.1:0-1552 GCA_036401435.1 Acidobacteriaceae bacterium
CCAGCTCGACCAGCAGCACCTGCTCATCGCCGTCCACTTCCTGCAGCTTGACCTCGATGATTTCGCGCCGTGCCGTGGGGATGATGCGTCCGATGAACTTCGCTTCGATCGGCAGTTCGCGGTGGCCGCGGTCGATCAGAACGAGAAGCTGCACGGACTTGGGGCGGCCGTGATCGAACAGCGCATCCAGCGCCGCACGAATTGTCCGTCCGGTGTACAGGACGTCGTCCATGAGGATGATGTCCCGGCCTTCAATCGAGAAGCCGATGTCGCCTTTTTCGACCACCGGTCGAATATCCCGCGTAGAAAGGTCATCGCGGTAAAAGCTGATGTCGAGAACGCCGGTTTCGACCGCGTGTCCTTCGATGGAGTGGATGATCTTTGCAAGGCGCTGGGCGATGGGAATGCCTCGCCGCTTGATGCCGACCAGGCCAAGGTTCGTAGCGCCATGGTTGCGCTCGACGATCTCATGCGCCAAACGCACAAGCGTGCGGTCGATCTCAGAGGCAGAAAGCAGGCGGCCTTTTTCGCGGAGTTGTGGGGCGGGCTTTGCGTCGGGGAGGCCGGCGTCGGTCCCGGCCTGGGCGGTGTCGCTCATGGTGAGCATGATGATAGCAGCGGACGGTATGCTCTAGGCGCTCGTGCGCCGCCGGAAGACGATCCCGGCAAGGCCCGCAGCTACCGTGGAAAGAAAGAGGTAGAGTGCTGCGCAGGTACCAGTCACGGTGAGCAGCAGGCCTACCCGGAACTCGGGAACAGCAAACATGTCGATGGTGGGCTGGGCGCTGGAGCCCATGCGCTGCAGCAGCAGAACCCGCTGTTGGGCGAAGGTGGCCGCAAGCTGAGAGTCCAGCAGGGCGGCGTCATGAAAAACAAATCGGGTGAGCACCAGCCGCAGGGTACAGATCGCCACACAGGAGAAGGTGACCAGAACACCGGTGAGCAGGCCGATCTTGGCGGCAAAGCCCAAGGAGGCCGACCCGTCACCCAGGGCACGGGCGTTGTAGAGCGTTACGGTGAGGATGGGCGCGATCACTACCCAAAGGACCATCAGGATGCCGGCAGGCGGGAAGGCCATCGTCAGCAGGCCCAACGCCAGGGCTACCGACGCGCTGAGCAGGGCGAACTGCACGGCGCGTGACCAGGGCTGCCGAACCGAGGCAGCGGCTCGTGGCCATCGGCGCGCGGTAGTTTGTGAGTCCTCCTCAGGATCTGCGGCAGGACGCGGGGCGTTCCGCTCCTGAAAGGCCCGCGCTTCGTCGGCGATCTCAGTCTGAAGCTCTTCGGAAAGAAAAATCTGGGGCGTACCGCAGGAGCTGCAGTAGACAAGATGCCCGTCCTCAAGCAGGACAGGGTGCTGGCAGCGGATGCATGGACGCTCGTTCACCTGTCCTTGAGGCTACCGGAGCCGGTGCATGAGGGCAATCCTCCGCCTTTCCTCCGGGAGCCGCTGGGCTGCGGTCACTCGCGTTCGGAGGCGTCATGGTGGCTGAATCCGGAGGGTAGATCGAGGGCGACGAGCGCAATGCGGGTGCCGCCATCGGACGGGTGG
>DASWUY010000459.1:0-4210 GCA_036401435.1 Acidobacteriaceae bacterium
GGTTGGTCCCGAGAGGATGTTTTCCGGTCGCGAAACAGCAGAAAATGTCTGAAATTCGGGAGGATGTCGCGGAAGTAAACAGCTGCGCAGACTACCGGTTACCAGGGTACCAGGTGATGCTCGCGTCAAGCTGGGCGCGCAGGGCCATCTGTTCAGACTCGTTCAGCTTGTGGCCGTTCAGCGTCAGGTAGAACACATCGATCGCCATGTCGCCTTCGGTGTCGATCAGAGCGACCTCCACACTGCAGCCAAAGTCGCTGAGCACAACGCTGGCGGCACGCAGCAGGCCGGGCTCGTCCTGCGCAACGACCTGCATGAGTGTGCTTCCGGGCGAGGACATGTTATCGAACTCGATACGGGTCTGCACGACGCGGCGCGGCTTTGCACCTGGAGCTTTCTTGCGGCCGTTCAGCAGGGCATCGATCGGCAGCGTTCCCGCAATGACCCCTTCCAGCGACTTGCGGAAGCGTTCGCGCTCCTCAGGGTTGAGCTCCAGTGTCTTGTAGGGGTCCGTGAAGCGGAAGGTGTCGACCACTGTGCCGTGTGCGTTGGAGAACGCTTCAGCGGAGACGATGTTCATGCCCCAACCGGAGAGCGCGGCGGTGAGATCGGCAAAAAGGCGCCTGCGGTTGCCGGCCACGATGGTGAGCTCTGCGCTGCCGGGGGCGCTTTGGAGCACCACGTGACCGGCGTGCGCCGTTTCTGCAAGCTGCATGTGCTTCCGGATGGTCTCCGGCGACCGTGTGCGGAGATAGCGCTCGGGGATTCCGTCCAGGAACTGCTCAAGTCCCGCCTTCTGCGAGGCGCTCATCCCGAGGGCACGGGCGATGCTGGCAGCCTCGCGGGAGGATGCCGCCTCTCCGGCGTGCACACGGTCCTCGTCCACGGTGCGGTCAAGCTGATTTTCAGAGGCCATCGAGAGCCGCCAAAGGTTCTCGGCCTTCCAGGGAGTGAGGGCGTCAGGGTGCACGGCCGAGATGTCCGCATAGGTGAACAGGGTGAGCATGCGCAGAAGGTCATGGGTGCCGATCTTCTCGGCGAAGACCCGCACCGTTTCGGCATCGAAGATATCGCGCCGCAGGGCCGCAGACATCTCCAGGTGGGAGGCGATGAGGCGCACGACCAGGTTGCGGTCGAAGGGCTCCAGTTCGAGGCGGGTACACAGGGTTTCCGCGAGTTGCGCGCTGGCGTGGGCGTGGTCCTCGGTGCTGCGCCCTTTGCCTGTGTCATGCAGCAGGGCGGCGAGAAAAAGCAACTCCGGATGAGGCAGGTCGCGGAGAATGTTGCCGAAGCGCAGCCGCCAGTCGGGCGCACCGGGCGGGGGGTCGTCAGCCAGGGCATGAAGCGCGTCGAGCAGCACAAAGGTGTGTTCGTCCACGGTGTAGCGGTGGTAGGCATCGCGGATCACCAGGGCGTCGATGCCGTGAAACTCGGGGGCGATGAGCTCCAGCAATCCGAGCGCGTGCATGGAACGCAGGGCGGTGCCGGCAAACCGGCCCGAAAGGATGCGGCACAGCCGTGACCACAGGCGGGGACCGTCTTCCAGGGTGGTGGAAATTGCCGGGATGGCGGTCGCGATGCGTTCTTCGCTGGCGGCGGCAAGGCGCACCCCGGTCTCGGCGATCAGGCCAAACGCTTCGAGCACAATCTCCGGGTCTGTGGCCGGATCGAGGTCGGGGCGCGCCAGTTTGAGGCTCAGGACGCCGTCAGCGACGGTGAATCCAGCACGTGGTGGAGCCTTGGCGCGAGATGCGGATCTGGACGGCTTTGGCTGCAGGCCTGAAAGGTCCAGTTCCTGCTCCAACGCACGCTGGAGGGCGCGGGCGTGACGGAAGTAGAAGCGCATCCAGTAGGCCGGGTCCGGGTTGTGGGGGGTGGCCGGGCTGCGCTGCGGCAGACCGATGCCCCGGAGCGCAGCCTCGTCCTGGGCGTGCCAGTCCAGGGTATTGTCATCGCGGCCATGGCGCAGGTGCAGAAACACGCGCACGGCGACGATGAAGACAAGCGCTTCGTCAAAGGCTGGGTCAGCGATGGGCGCATCGCGCAGGCGGGCCAGCCATTGGACGATGTGCGCATCGCGCAGGCCGCCCGGGGCGTCCTTGAGGTTGGGTTCAAGGTGAAACAAGGTACCGCCGAAGCGGGCGTGGCGCTCGCGGGTGAGTTCAGCGGCAGCGCCTGCCAGCGCCCTGGTTTCGCGGGAGCTTCGTTTGCCGAGCAACCTGGTCTCCAGGGCGGCGTAGAGGGTCGCGTCGCCGGTGAGACAGCGAAGGTCGAGCAGCGCAAGGCTTCCTTCCGGGTCTGAGGCTTTGAAACGCTCGCAGTCTCCGAGCGGGCGGCTGGCGGCGGAGGCACGGAGGCCGGAGTCCCACAGCGCCTGCGTGAATCTGCGAATCGCCGCGGCGGCTTCGGGAGCGGCGGTTTTTTCCGTACAGATCAGGATGTCGACGTCTGAGAACGGAAACAGCTGCTGCCGGCCATAGCCGCCGATGGCCGCGAGGCAGATGCGCCGGGTTGGTCCGGGAGCCTGTTCCGTCTCACGTGCCCAGAGAGCGGCGACCAGGGCGTCCACGGCAGCGGAACGGGCAGAGACGGCGGCGAGTCCATCACGGTCCTGCTCGAAGCGGGCGCGCAGGTCGGCCAGGCGCTGGTCATAGACCGCGCGGAGGGCCCTGCCGAACTCGTCCCCGCCGCTGTGTGTAGGCATGGTGGGCTACAGTGCGATGTCGCCGCGCTCGTCGTTGCGGATGCGGATGGCTTCGTCGATGCGCGACAGAAAGATCTTGCCGTCGCCGATGCGGCCGGTGCGGGCGGCGGTGATGATGGCCTGTACGGCGCGCTCGACCATGTCGTCGGTGACGACGAGTTCGAGCTTCACTTTGGGCAGCAGGTCGACTGAGTACTCGCGCCCCCGGTAGAACTCGGTGTGGCCCTTCTGGCGGCCGTGGCCACGGGCTTCAAAGATGGTGATGCCGGAGACGCCGGCCTCGACCAGAGCGTCTTTCACTGCGTCCAGCCGGGATGGCTGGATGATGGCTTCAATCTTCTGCATATCTGATCCCCCAAAACGGTGTGCGCGTGCTGCAGTGAGGATGGATGCGGGGCCTGCAAGTGGTCTCATGTATACCGCTTCGGCTTTGACCAGATGCCTGGACCCGCTTCGATGGCGGATTCCATCCATGATCCTCTAAGCAGTTTCCCAGTCGTAACCCTCTTCGCCGTGCTGGCTCAGGTCAAGCCCTGTGCGCTCGTCGTCCTCGCTGACGCGCAGGCCGATGAGCTTATCCACCACAAACAGGATGATCAAGGTACCGACGATGGAAAGGATCCAGGCGATGGCCACGCCGACGAGTTGATTCAGCACCTGGCCGTGGTTCCCTTCGAAGAACCCGGTGGGTTTCCCTGCGCCGAGCAGCGGGTTGATGGCTGAGTTGGCGAACAGGCCGGTAAGGACAGCTCCGATGGTGCCGCCCGCACCGTGTACGCCAAAAGCGTCCAGAGAGTCGTCATAGCCGAAGATGTTTTTGACTTTGACGACCATGAAGAAGCAGAACACGCCCGTGATGAGGCCGATCCAGAGGGCGCTCATGGGGGTAACAAAGCCCGCGGCCGGCGTGATGCCGACGAGGCCTGCGACCGCACCGGAGATGCCGCCGAGGGCGGAGGGCTTGCCGTTGCGGATCCATTCAGCCGCGAGCCAGCCGAGTGCGGCTGCGGCGGCGGCGAAGTGGGTGTTCACGAAGGCGGAGGTGGCCAGGCTGCTGGCGCCGAGCGCGGAGCCCGCGTTGAAGCCGAACCAGCCTACCCACAGCAGGCAGGCCCCGATGAAGCTGAGCACGACCGAATGAGGAGGCATGGCCTTCTGCGGATAACCGAGGCGCTTGCCGAGATAGAGCGCCGTGACCAGGGCGCTGACGCCGGAGGTGACGTGAACCACGGTGCCGCCTGCGAAGTCGAGGCAGGGAAACCTGCCGCCAAGCGACGCGTTGAGCAGCCCGTGCTTGCCCCAGACCATGTGCGCCATGGGTGAGTAGACGAAGAGTGCCCAAAGGACCATGAACACGACCATTGCCGAGAACTTCATGCGCTCGGCGAAGGCGCCGGAGATGAGCGCCGGCGTGATGATGGCGAACATGAGCTGGTAAATCATGAAGGTCTGCAGCGGGATCGTCCCGGCGTAGTCCTTGTCCGGTGTGAGGCCGACGCCATGAAG
>DASWUY010000460.1:0-11244 GCA_036401435.1 Acidobacteriaceae bacterium
CTTCCTGCTGCACGACCATCCCGTGTTTGGACCAGCGTCGCGCGCCTTGCTTGAGGATGCGCGTGGAGAGCTCGATGGCTATGCGCGTGCGCGCCTGCAGGAGGAGATCTACCGGCTGGTTGAGGACTTCGATGTTGCCGGCCTGGGCAAGCGCCCTCGCGACCACTGCTACCGGGTCGACGCAGCAGATCTGTTCGCGTCCGCGCATAAGGTTGCCGCGAGCGCGGCAGAGATCGAGGCGATGCTGGAGCGGGCGGGGTTCTTCGCCTCCGCAACTTAACGGGTGGGTGAGTTTGGCCGCTAGGGCGAGAGTTTCTTCGAGTTACCGGTCAAGAGGATAGGTGCTGCGGCAACCATGCCTTTCCCCTCCACCACCGTGATGGACTGATTCGGCAGCAGGTGCTCGACGGACTCCTTGCGGCCGCTTGGCCAGGCTACTTCAAGTCGCAGCTCTCGTGCGGCTTGCGGACGTCCGAGGCCGAAGGTCAGCGGCAGTTCGCTCTGCGACAGGTAGCTGGAGCCGCTCTTGACCCATTGCGCGAGCCGCCGGCCTCCGGGCAGCTTGACGGTGACGAGCGCTCCGATGGCGTCGCGGTTGGAGCGCGTGCCCTCCAGCTTCACGCGCAGCACGTCGTTCGCGTTGCCTCCTTCATTGCGCAGCAGCTTCGCCGGCCCACTTGAGGGAGTGATGACGAGGTCAAGGTCGCCGTCGTTGTCGTAGTCCAGGTACGCGGCGCCACGACCTACCAGCGGCTGTCGAAAGGCTGCACCAACCTTTTCGGACGCATTGTCGAAGGTTCCATTGCGGCGGTTGTGGAAGAGCAGCGGCGGCTCCGCGTAGTGTACCGTCGGCTGCACGGCGGCAATGTCGTCGGCCACATGGCCGTTGAGGGCGAAGATATCGGAGAGGCCGTCCAGATCGTAGTCGAAGAACAGGGCGCTGAAGGTGAGGGCGCCTGCGGAAGGAGAGGCGATGCCGGCAGCGATGGCGCGATCGGTGAAGAGGCCGCCTGCGTCATTGCGATAGAGCGACATGCTTTCATTGGTGAAGTTGCCGATGACCAGGCTGGGCCTGCCGGAACCATCATAATCGGCCGCGTCGGCGCCCATGCCTGCGCGAGCCTGGCCGGCGTCGCTGAGACCTACGCCGGCAGCAAAGGCACTCTCGGTAAATGTGCCATTGTGGTTGTTACGATAAAGCTTGTTGGCCTGCGTATCGTTGGTGACAAACAGGTCGGGCCACCCATCCTGGTCATAGTCCAGCAGCACCACGCCAAGCGCTTTGCTGGTCGGGTCAAAGAGGCCGGCCTTCCTGGTCACGTCTTCAAAGACACCATTGCCCTTGTTATGAAAGAGCGTGCCGCTCTGGCCCTTGTAGGCCTCCGGCGTACAGTACGACTTATTCTTGTTGTCGAGCGAGCAAAACTGGTCTGTAGCCGGCGACCAATCGACATAGTGCGCGACAAACAAGTCCAGCCGGCCATCGTTGTCGTAGTCAAACCAGACGGCGCCGGTGGAGAAGCCGGCATCGCGCACACCTGCCTTGGCAGTGACCTCGGCAAACCTGCCGCCTCCAAGATTGTGAAACAGGTGATTGCCGTCGAGCGCGGTGAGGTAGATGTCATCGCGCCCGTCGTTGTCATAGTCGCCGACGGCGCAACCCATGCCATAGACCTCGATGCCAAGGCCGGACCCGCGAGTGACATCGGTGAAGGTTCCATCCTGATTGTTGTGGTAGAGCGCGGCGGTGGACTTAGTGGTTTTGTGCCCGGGCCAATCCATGGAGTTAACGAAGAGCAAGTCCTGCCAGCCATCGCCGTCGTAGTCGATGGCGCAGACGCCGCTGCCCATGGTCTCCGGTAGATACTTTTTTCCGAAAGCTCCGTTGTTATGTCGGAACTGGATGCCAGACGCAGCAGTGACGTCAACGAAGTGCACAGGGCCAGACGGCCGCGGGACCTGCGGCTGGGCAGGCGGTGCGGTTGGGGAAGGCGAGGTGGAAGGAGGCGCGGGGTGCGTCTGAGAAGAAGCAGGCTCGGGCGCCGGGGCGGCGTGATTTCGGCAACCTGCGGTTATGAACGCAAAGCAGAAAAAGAGGAGGCCGTGCAGGAGGGAAGCATGTCTGGTTGTCATCGTTTTTCAGCGTTTCCGGGCTTGACGGTGTTCAGGATGGCTCTGTCCAGGATGGACTATGTACAGGATGAGCGATCAGGGGGTTACGCCCGGCGCCAGCGTGCGCGGCTGGCTTGCTGGAGCGTGCCGCAGGGCCCACCAGTTCTCGATCAGCAGTGCGACAGGCCCTACCAGGAAGAGCGCATAGAGGGGCGCGTAGATGCTGGAGCGCAGGCGCAGCACCATCTCAACAGCGGCGACGGTAAAGGCGACCACGCATTGCGCCCACCTCGGTCGCACCGTCGTCTTGGGGTCGGTGATCATGAAGAAGATAAAGAGCTGATACTCCGGCCCGGTGATGGGCGAGATCTCCGCCACTAGCGGATCGCCCACCATGCGCGCGCGCAGCACGGCGAAGACCAGAAAGGAGAGGACATACACGGCGCAGATATGGAAGCGGCGTAGGCGCCAGATGATAGTCGAGCCAAGGAACCAGATGACCAGCATGGCCCACAGGTTGTTGCCCCACTGGATGCTGAGGGTAGTCACCGACTCCGCGGCGAGGAAAAGGATGACGCAGATGGCGAAATTGGAGGGGTTCCAGAGGTGGCGGTTCTTGACCCGGATTACGTACTTGGAGGTGATGGCGATGATGGCGCAAAGCGCGTAGGGCCAGAATGCGGGCGACCGCAAAAGGATGCCGACACTGATGCCGCTGATGTAAGCGCTGGCCATATGGGGCCACTTACCCGTCACTGTTCTGCCCAGCACCAGCTCAGTCAGGATGCTTACCGTGATCGCCAGCAGGGTCTTTTTGTAACTCTCGAGGATGCCGAAGCTGAGGTGGCCGATGAGCAGGATGAGCGTGATGAAGATGGGCGGAACGAAGCGGTTTTCGAGGCTGAACCACTTGCGCCAGCGCGTGGCCGGAGGCATGGAGGGCGCGCTCGCGACGGTAATGGTTTGACCGCTCATGAGGGTTCCTTGACCAGGTTCAACTGCCCTGGTTTCGCGTCCGGCAGCTTCTGAAGCTTACCAGACGGCCATCGCACGACGATCTCTTCCAGGTGCGGGTTTTTGCCTAGTCCGAAATGGAGGCGGCGATCGTTTTGTGCGGCGAAACCGCTGCCGCCGGAGACCTCCTGCACCTGCTCCTGGCCGTTCCATCGAACGGTGACCCGGGCACCGATGGCGCTGCGATTGCTGGTTGAGCCTTCAAGGGAGAACTCGATCCATTGATTGGCGGCAGTGACCGTGTTCCTGTACAGCAGCAAAGGCCCGCCCTGGTTGGCTACCACCACATCAAGCGCGCCACGGTTGAAGAGGTCAGCGAGCGCGACAGCCCTGCCGTCGTGTGTGTCGGTGACGCCAACCGCGCGGGCAACGTCGACAAACCGGCCGGCACCATCGTTCAGCCACACATGTTTCTGCTGGTAGCCGGAGTGGCTGCGGCCATCAATAGCTGGCCAGTGCGCGGCGTCGCCGATGATGGAGGCATTGCCGCCGGCGACCTTGGCGAAGTCATACCAGTAACTTCGTTTCCTGTCGGCAGAGACATAGCCGTTGGTGAGATAGATGTCGAGCGTGCCATCGTTGTTAAGGTCGCCAAACTGCGCACCAAAGCTCCACCCGCCTAACTCAACCCCTAGGTCGCGAGCCATGTTCTCGTAGGCCAGGGGCTTGCCGGGTTGGCCATCCCGGGGGACCCAGAGGTTGTTGCCCTGGATCAGCACGCCGTCCTCCGAGATGTTGGACACGTAGATAGCGTACTTACCCTGGTTGAAGATATCGCCCATCGCTACGTTCATGCCGCTCTTGGGCGCGAAGCCGACTCCGCTCGCGGCGCCGGCCTCGTGAAAGCGCTTACCGTCGTTCAGGTAGAGTTCCGAAACGCCGTAGTCATTGGCGACAAACAGGTCTGGATGCCCGGTGCCACGGAGATCAGCCGCGGCCGATGCCAGCGCCCAGCGACGGCTATCGATTCCAACCTTTGCACTGACCTCTTCAAAGCGGCCATGGCCCAGGTTATGAAAGAGGAATTTGCGGCCGCCGTTCTTCGCATACTCGAAACTGTCCGGCATCATGCACGTATTTTTCAGATGCCAAAGGTCAATATTTTCCGAGTAATAGCCACCCACAAAGAGGTCCAACAGCCCGTCGCCATCGTAGTCCAGCCACACCGCGGTGTTGGCGTTGATCCAGGGCGGCAGCCCTGCCTCTTCGCTCACGCGCGTGAATCCGTGCCCGTGGTCGTTGTGGTACAGCTCCGGCCGGCCCCACTTGATGAGGAAGAGGTCCTCGTAACCATCGTTGTCGTAATCTCCCCAAACCGCGCCCATGGAAACCCCGGTGCCGGACTGGTTCACCTCTGCAATCCCCATCTCGGGGGCCACGTCCTTGAAGGTTCCATCGTGCATGTTCTGGTAGAGCCTGTTGGCCGAGCCGTAGGCGCTGTCCGTCACGTAGATATCGGGCCACCCATCCCGGTTGAAGTCCACGATGGACACGGAGGCCCCCATGGACGCGACCTCCGGCATGATGGGACCGAGCTTGGCGTCAAGGGTTGGGGCATGGTGCACGAAATCAACCCCGGCAGCATGCGATACCTCGCTGAGATAGAAACCATACCGGGTGAGGGCTGCGCTGGCGTCGAGTTCGGTCGAGGCGGCCCGGCTGCGCTGCAGGGCCAGGCGCTTGATGACCAGTGGGGTGGCAAGCAGAGCCACAAAGAGGACGGTTAGCACCAGACGAATGCGCGCGGATCGGTTCATTGGCCTGCCTTGTCCTTTCTCGCGAGCTGCGGGCGCAAGGCTGCCAGGAAGGGTTGCGCACTCACATACCTGGTCTGGTAGGTCTGCCAGTCTTCGGGATGATGCTGGTAGACCCAATCGTCTTCTAGCCCGCCGGGCGCAGTGTTGTAGTCGCGGCGGGCATGGTGGGGATAGGGCATAACGGTGCGGGAGTAGGTGGAGTTGTAGTCGCCATCCTTGATCCAGCCATCGCCGGCTATGACAAAGTCTCGGACCCAGCCCACCGGCGGTGGGGGCGGCGCAGCGAAACGCAGGGACATCTCGTCGCCGGCGTTCATGATGACGTACCGGTCGTCAGCGCGCGCCAACAGCTCGCGTACATCGCCAAAGCGTGTGTAGAAGCCCTCGAGGTCACGCCAGCGAGGGGAGCTTCCGGCGAGCTGGTCGTACTGGGGCAACTCGGGGGAGGAGGCGTTGGCCTGGTGGATGACGGAAAAGCCGCGGTAATGGAGGTCGGCAAACGAGGGCGCAAGCCGCGCGATCCTGAGCTCAGCGCCCGGCGCGCCTTGCGCCCACTCGATTGAGTCCCAGTAGATCTCAAGGTTGGTCCGCAGGCGGAGGCGCCGCGGCACGCCGGGGGGAAACAGGCCAGCCAGGTCGATCAGGCAGATCTTGTTGCGGCCGGCGGGGAAGCCGAGGTTGGGCTTCGCAATTTTCCAGCTGCCGGCCCCGTCGGGAACCTCAAGGCTCAGCCATCGTGGCTTTGCGGCACTCCCCTGCGCGAGCGCTACGTTGATCGAGGAGTCCGATGGGTGCAGCCATCCTCGCGCAATCAACCACAGAGGACCGCTTGCGGGAGCAGTAGAGGGCAGCTCGACCTCCACAAAGTGGTCGCGGGTGACGCCCTGGTACTGCCCTCGTCCGAAGTTGTCCAGGTACACCCCGTCGAGCCTGCTGAGTGTAGCGGTGACGTCATGGCCCTGGTCGTCGATGGCCCGGGCGACGGGCTGCGGCTCGGCCACTGCGGTGATCGCCAGCTTGACCGGGGGCACGTCAAAGCGCTCATCGGTGAATACCTCGGTCCCGGACGGGTGATCGACGGTCATTAGCGTCATGGCGTCGTAGTAGTAGCTCTCCCACAGCTCGCCGGTGACACGCAGATCGTAGAAGCCATCGCGACCCTGCAACTGTTCGCGGCCGATCTTGTACCACTCCTCGGTTGCCGCGATGCGTGCGGCACCCAGCGCGTTGATGCGCAGCCCGATGGCCGAGCCCCAGGGGACCGAGTCCTTCACAAAGCTCATGCGCTGGCCGTCCCAGGCGAAAAGAAAGGGACAGGAACCTTTGAGCCTCTGCTCGGTGACCACCTGCTGGTCGGCCTTCAAGGCGAACTCTGCGCGCACCGAACCGTTAGGCCACAGGATGCGTGCGACGTCTGTCTGCTGCTGGAGCCCGAGGCCGAAGTGCACCTGCGGCCGGTGGATGGGCTGCCTCTGCACCAGCATGCCGGCACGAATTTCGATCTCGCCGCCGATGCCGAAGGAGTTGATCCGCTGATCGCCAGTGGCCTGCCGGGCACGCGGCCGGATCGTCTGCCAGTGGTAGTTCCTGGTCAGGGTCGGGGCGAGCACGGCGACCTGACCGCCCGCGTCGACTCCGATCAGAGACAGGCGTCCATCGCCGTCGAGATCAGCCATGTCAAAGAGGCGCATGGCCGCAGGCGGCTGCGGCAGCGGAGTGAACGCTCCATGCTCGTCCTGCAGCCACACCCGGGGGCTGGCAGGCTGGCCAACGGAGGTCAATACGAGGTCAACCGCTCCATTGTTGTCCAGGTCCTCGGCATGGACGCGCTGTTCGCCTGAGAGCGAGCCGGCGGGCACTCGCGCGATTTCCTGCGGCTCCCAGTGTTCCCCTTGGTCTTTGGTGGCCAGGCGCACGATGTTTCCTTCGGCTTGGACGGCGATGAGGCTGAGCACGCCGTCGACGCCCGCGTCTTCTACCGCGATGGCCTTGACCCTGGCCAGGGGCACAGGGGCGGCTGGGGTGAAGTTGCCGGAGCGCTGGTTGAGGTAGATCCGCAGCCGCCCCGCTCCATCGATCATGGCGGCGTCGGGATTGCCATCTCCATTGAGGTCTGCCCAGGCGAACTGCTGCACGCCGGTGATGCCTGCGAACGGGTGGGTAACGGTGAAGGTGCCGTCTCCGTTGTTCCTGAGCAGCAGCGGCGCACCGGAGGGGACGCCGAGCAGGATGTCCAGGTCCCCGTCTGCCTCGACGTCAAGAGCCCAGGCGCCGGTGTAGCTTCCGTCGAGGACTGCGCGCGGCAGCCTGGTGGCCCCGGTGACATCGGTATAGTGAGCGCGATCCTCCTGGCGGTAGAAGCGTACTCCGCCTTGGCCGGCGAGGACCAGGTCGGTCTTGAAGTCATAGTTGAAATCGACAGCCAAAACGCCTTCAGGAGCAGGCGGCTGGGAGCTCCCGGGGAACGGGAGGCTGGCCCCACTCTCGAGGAGCAACTGGGCCCGGTTGGCCCGCGCGAGCACGGGCCGGTCACTTCCGTTCAGGTCAATGGATCCGGCCCACTCCCAGGGCCCGGCGCCGGTGGCAGCAGCGGCATGCGCGATGAAGTGCAGGCCCAGGTCTGGCGGGGCAGCCCCGGCCGGCGGGTCCGCGGCCCTGAGGAAGTGCATCATGGGCTGCGCACCTTCGCCGGGCGCGGGCCGCAGGTCAGAGAGGCTGTTGCGAAACTGCGGGTCGCGCATCAAGACGTTGCGCAGGAAGATGGACCGCGTGGCGGCAGCTCTTGGCTGCGGGCTTTGGACGGCCGCCTGCAGCGCCGACAGCTGCTCCTGCACCTCGGCAGGCCAGCCCGGGGCATGCGAGGCGATCGCAGCGACCGCGCCACGCAGCGCAGGCATATCGCCGCTCTTCGCGGCAACGCGGCTCAGCTCGAGCAGCGCGGCAACGTTGCCAGGTTCGGCCGCGAGGATTTGCCGCATGAGCTGCTCAAAGCGCTGCTCGCTGCCGGGATCACCCTGCCGCTCGATCTCGGACGCTAGCTGGTAGAGCGCGCGAAGGTTGCGCGGGTTGGACTTGACGGCCTGCTCGAGCGCGGCAACGGCGGCGGGGGAGTTCCCGCGCTCGCTCTCGAGCAGCCCCAGCAGGTACTCGATCTGGTCGTTGCCGGGAGCGAGCGAGAGAGCGCGATGGAGCCGCTCGGACGCGGCATCGTAGGAGCGCTGCCGTAGCGCCAGTTCGCCCCAGTTGACCCATGCCGCGGGCTCTCCCGGCCCCAGCACAGTAGCCTCGCGGAGGCTGGTCTCAGCCCGGACGTCATCGCCTACCTGCAGGGCTGCCAGCCCCGTGTAGAAAGCAGAGACGAAGTGGAGGTAGACAGGGGTTCCGGGCCGGGGCAGCGCTTCCCTGGAACGGCAGGCGCAGACCAGCGCGAGCACTGCCAGTGCCACGGCGGGCAGGAGGCGCGCGGCTGGCCCAGGCCTCATGCGCAGCTTATCTGGTACCCGGGGTGGCGGAGAGGACAGGGTGCTCAACGGTATCTTCCGTTCACACCATACTCAGCCCGGTACCACACTGTCATCCACCCTGGGGTGGAGGTGCGTCTCCGCCCAGCGAGGCTGCGGGTTTAGCCTTTTATCGGGTACCGGCGCCGGCGACCGCGCCCTGGATGGGCAGGTTGGTCACGGGCCAGTGGCTTACCTGCGCATTCTCGTTCAGCGCTACGGCCGCCTGGGGAGAAGACGACGCTGTCACACCCACGTTCCAGCCGTCTACGGCAACCAGAGGCACCTCGCCCTTCACGTCGCTAAGCGCTGCGTCGATCGAGATAGTCCTGGTCTCGCCGGGCACCAGAGACAGGTAGTTGTCGGAGTAGTAGACGGGCAGAACGCGCGCGCCGGAACCCTGCCGGCGCAGCTGCAGATGCGTCATCAAGGCGACCTGGGTGCCTGGATTATGCAGGCTGACGACGAGGTGACACTGCCCCTCGCTGTCCTGGCGATCGATGGTGGCTTCAAGGGTCACCGTCTTGAGGGAGTTGAGTGCCCGGAGGTCGTCGGGGCGTCCCGCGTCGGCGCGCCAGTAGAAGTTGTCCGAGAGCGGCCTGCCTGCAGCATCGACCAGCGTCAGCTTCATGAAGTGGGCAGGGCCGATCTCTGTTGGCCAGTCAATCGCGCTGACCCGTGTTGTGGCGCTCCCGGGCGCGGCCACCTCATAGTCATGCTGGTATACGGCCTTTCCGTCGAGCGTGTAGATGTCAAGGTGAGCGCGCGCGCCGGTCAACGCTTCCGGGCGATTGTTCACTACCTCGATGTTCCAGTCGCTCTCATTCAACTGAATGTGGACCGGCTCACCGGCTTTCTTGACCGCGTAGAGTGCCGCATTGGCCTCAAGGTCGTAGTGGTAGAGCTGCCAGACGAAGCTGGGCTGCGCCGGCGCACTCATCCAGGTGATGACGCCTGTGACCGGGGCGAACATCTTGGCGTTGCGGCCCTCGTACATGGCGCGAAAGGCCTCGTAGTTCATGAGCTGCGCCTTGCGCACGAAGTCGGCCATGTTGGCGACCTTGCCGTATCGCTCCGCCATCTCGAGCGGGTAGCGATTGCCGGCCTGGGCGCCCTTGGTCAGGTCGTGTTCAGCCCAGTCATCGTTGATGGTCTCCCAGTCGGCCTGCGGCATCATGCCCTGCAGGCTCTCGATGGTCGGGACGGAGACGCTGCCGACCTCTGTCTTGAAGGCCTCTTCGTAAACGTAGTAGTCCTGGGGCCGACGCCAGAAGTACGGTCCTCCCGAGTGCACGCCTCCGCCTTCAGTCGAACTGGGCTGGTAGCGGCGCGTTGGCTCCAGTTCCGCGAGCAGGACGCGCAGCGGGTCGTCGATGTTTTTGGGAGGGTAGCCCTCGTTGCGTGCGCACCACACGGCGATGGAGGGGTGATTGCGGTAGCGGAGGATCTTGTCGCGCACGTTCGCGAGGTAGGTCTCAAGGTCGGTGGGGTTGGGCCCGTCACTCGGGTTGGGCTGGAAGAACTCATCCCACAGCAGGATGCCGTACTTGTCGCACAACTCGTAGAAGTCGTCGCCTGTGCTCTGACCGACCCAGTTGCGGATCAGGTTCATGTTGGCGAGCGCGTGCATGTGGATCTCGGCCTCAAGGCGCTCGCGCGGGATGCGCTTCATGGCCTCGTCCAGTCCCCAGTCGCCGCCACGAATCATCACCTTGACGCCATTGACCGAGATGGTCAGATTGTCGGATCCGGGGACCGAGTAGGTGATCTTGCGCACGCCGAAGGTGACGTCGCGCGTGTCCGAGAGTTGCTGCTTCTGCTCGAAGCTCAGGTGCAGCGTGTACAGGTTCTGCGGACCATATCCATTCGGCCACCAGAGTTTTGGATTGGAGAGGTGCAGGGCAGGCGTGTTCCTGGGGTCAAATGCGATGACCTGGGTTGCATGCGCGGCAAGGGTGACCGGCTGCTCGAATTGCACATCGCCAAAGCTGGCTTTCAAGACACCTGTCTGCGCCTTGCTGGAGGTGTTCTCGAGGGTAGCCTTGACGGCTACATCGGCCGAGTCAGTCCGGGGCAGCGGGAGGTCCGTGGTGACCAGCGGGTCCTTGACCAGGACCGGGCCACTTGCAGAGAGGAAGACCTTCTGCCAGATACCGGTGTCGCGATCCCGTATGGCGGGGATCCAGTCCCAGCCGATGGTGGAAAGGAAGGTGGGCCCATCGATGGCGGTGATGCCGCCGTTCTTCCCCGTTCCATTGGCGATGGTGTGCTCATGCGGGTCGCCGGGGTGGGGCTGGGGCGAGACCAGCACGGCAAGGGTAGCGGTGCCTCCGGCCTTGACCAGGGCGGTGATGTCGAAGACCCCCCGGATGAACGCGCCCTTGATGGTGCCCAGTTGCCGGCCGTTGACCCAAACCTCGGCTGCGTAGTTGATGCCGTCGAAGTTGAGCCAGACCTGCCGGTGGCTGTACGCGGTCGGCACCTGGAGAGTGGTGCGATACCACCAGCGGCTCTTGTTGAGGGTCTCAGGTATTTTGTCGGGACGATTGTTCTCGCCGTAGAGCGGCTCTGGATAGACCTTGTCGTTGACCAGGCTGGTCAGCACGGTTCCGGGGACGGTCGCCGCATACCAGCCATCTGCCTTGTAGGCCGGGGAAGAGAGAGCCTTGCCTGACCCGGCGACCTTGGAGGCTTCCTGCAGTTGCCAGTTTGACGACACAAGGACGGGCGCCGGAAGGGAGGACTCTGCTGGAGCAGTGGGGCAGGCCAGCACAGCGAGTGCGGCACAAAGAAGGGCAGACGAGGCTTGACGTACGCGGATGCGCAACAGAGGGACTCCTGTGGTTCGACACTGGGGGTTT
>DASWUY010000461.1:0-3020 GCA_036401435.1 Acidobacteriaceae bacterium
GTGTGGAGCGTCCTTGGGGGCTTCGCGCCCGGCTTTCTGCGCCGCCTCTTCAAAGATACGGCGGATCCGCACGGCGCAGTTGCGCATGGAGAAGCGGGTCTCAAAGCACTCGTCGGTGCGGGCGATCATGGCTGCTTTTTCGTCTGTCGGTAGCGTCAGCCAGCAGCGCAGCAGCCGCTCGGTGCCATCGACCGTGTCTTCTTCGACAAACCCTACACGATCTTCTGTGACGTAGTGCCAGATGTTGATCTTGTTCGAGATGAGCACGGGCTTGGCGCAGGCGATGGCCTCGGCGATGGCGATGCCGAAGTTCTCCTGGTGGGAGGGCAGGATGAAGGCCTCGGCAGCGCGAAAGGCACCCCACTTCGCATCGCCCTGCAGCATGCCGGGCCAGTGAATGCGGTGCCCGATCCCCTCCGCTGCAGCCAGCTCCTGGAGGCGCGCCTGCAGCCCTACCTGGTCTGGCCCGGCGACTACCAGGTCCACCTCAGGGTCGTCTGCGGCCACCCGGGCAAAGGCCTGGATGAGCAGGTCGCACCCCTTCTTCTGGTGGATGCGCCCGAGAAAGAGCAGGTAGCGTCGATCGCGGGCGCCTGAGCACCTGGCGTAGAAGGACTCCATCTGCTGACCGGCGTCGCCCTCCGGCCGGTTGGTGCCGAGCGGCACCACCACGCCGCGCCAGGCATGCGGCCAGAAGCTGCGAGTGGACAACTCCTGCTCAAGCTCGGTGGTGAAGACGACCCGGTAGGCGTCGCGCATGACGGTGTACTGCGCCGCGAACCAGTAGAGGTACTTCTTGATGTGCTTGAGGGGGTAGGTGCGCTGGAACCAGGGGTCGAGCATGCCGTGGGTGAAGACGATGTAGGGGACCCGGCCGAGCGCCGCCTGGCGGACGGCGGGACCGTTGTATTGCCACATGCCCTCAACCACCACCCCATCAAACTGGTCCACATGCGCCCTGAGCCAGCTGAGCAGACGAGGGCGGTACCCGTAGCTGTTGGACGGGGCGCCGAGCGAGTGGACGCGAAAGGGGTAGTTGGCGAGGTAGGGAGCGTCCGGCGCGTCCTGGGTCAGGACTTCGATCTCGACGCCGACCTGAATGTAGGCGAGGGCCAGCTGACGCAGGTTTTCAGGGGGACCGCCGTCGGCAGGAGAGAGACCATGGATCACATGAAGAAGACGCATCGCAGAGCGAAATCCTTTACCTGCGCGATCGGTCTACGCCGAGCGAGACTCCGGGGAACCAGGTGCGCCGGCTGCCAATGCAGACAGCGCCCCTTGCACAGCATACGGGAGCCATTCTAAAGACTGGCTGAGCGCGGGGCTAGCGACAGGCCGGAGGGGGAAGCGGCCAGCCGGCGGGCGGGGCTAGCCAAGCATGGCGCGGACGTGGCGGGCGATCTGGAGGTCTTCCTGGGCGGGGAGCAGGCGGATGAGCACGCGGCTCTGCGTAGACGAGAGGGTGGTGGCGGCGGCCTGGTTGGCGGCTGCGTCCAGGCGCATGCCGAGAGGCTGCAGGCGCTCAATGACCGCCGCGCGGAACGAGGCGCTGTGCTCGCCGATGCCGCCGGTAAAGACCAGCATATCCAACCCGCAGAGGGGAACCAGGTAGGCGGCGATGGTGCTGGCGACCGCGTTGGCGAAGACCGCGATGGCGAGCGCGGCCTGTTGCCCGGCGGGGGTGCCGGCGGCTGCTGCTGCTGCCTCAAGCTGCTGCATGTCGCTGATGCCGCCGGAGAGCGCGGTGAGTCCGCCGTGGTGGTTGACGAGCGCCTCGACTTCATCGAGCCCCAGCCCGCCTGAGCGCATGAGGTAGATGAGCACCCCGGGGTCGAGGTCGCCGGTGCGAGTGGCCATGGGCACGCCGCCCGCCGGAGTGAAGCCCATGGAGGTGTCCACGGACTTGCCGCGAAGGATGGCGGCCAAGGACGACCCGCTGCCGAGGTGCGCGACAACCAGGCGCTCGGGGAGGGCCCGCTCGGCCTGGAGTTGGGCCACGATCGACTCATAGGAGAGGCCGTGGAAGCCGTAGCGGCGGACGCCGCGATCAGACCACTCGCCGGGGATGGGCAGGCGCCAGGCCTGCTCGGGAAGGGTCTGGTGGAAGGCGGTGTCAAAGCAGGCAAACTGGCGGGTGCCGGGGTAGAGCTGCTGGGCGGCGTGGATGAGCGCGAGCGAGCCGGGGATGTGGAGCGGGGCGAAGTGGAGGGCCTGCTCGAGCTGCGTGAGCACCTCCGGGGTAATCTCCTGGTGCGTGGTCAGGTGCACGCCGCCATGCACGATGCGGTGGCCGATGGCAGAAGGGGGGTAGCCGGCGTGCTGGTGGAGGGCCTCGGCGATCTTGGCCAGGGCCTCGGTCTGGGATTGGTAGTTGTGCGTGTCGGTGGGTTGGGCGAGAGGCTGCCCGGCGGGGTCCTCGCGGAAGTCCTGGATGGAGAGCTTGCCCTGGGTCTGGCCGATGCCGGTGGCGCTGGCCTCAAGGATGGCGCGCTCGCTGCCCGGCGCGGGGACAAAAAGCGCCGCCTTGAGCGAGGAGGAGCCGCTGTTGAGGACGAGGATGGATGGTGGTTGGGCGGGAGTGGGCACGGGGCTGGGTTCCTCGTCGCTAGTGTATGGGAGTGGGTGGCGGTGCGGGTGGTGGAGACGCTTCTAGCTTGAGGCTTTGGTGGGGTTGGTGGCGGTGGAGGCGCGCTGGCTGGCGACGGCGATGGGTCGTCGGCGAGATGGAGTAGGCTTCGAGGTTGGTCTGCTCGTCGATAGGTCGCGCCGGGGATGTCGGAGGCAATATCGAAGCCGCGCGGTTCTTCGCCGAAGCGGAAAAGATGCTTTGTCAGCGAAGTCCTGGGCGCGGATGCCCTCAAGCGGCGCGCCAAAGGTGGCAAGAGCCTGGTGGACGGCCTGCGCGTTTGCCGGCTCTGCCTTGACCAGGAAGTTGAGGTCTCGGGTAAAACAGGGCTGCGCGTGAACGGATACGGCGTAGGCTCCAACGACCAGGTACTTAACGCCGTGCTCGTTCAAAG
>DASWUY010000462.1:0-8944 GCA_036401435.1 Acidobacteriaceae bacterium
GCCTCGCGATCCGAGTCGGCCACATAGCCCAGTGCATGCACCCCGACTTTGAGCGACCCTGGGTCGTGCCCGGCCCGGCGCCCGGCCTCGCGATAGAGATCGATGAGCGGGCGAAAGCGGCGGGGCTCGCCGCCGATGATGGCTACCATGAGGGGAAGGCCCAGAGTGCCGGCCCGGGCAAAGGACTGGGGGGTGCCCCCGACACCCAGCCAGATGGGCAGCGGTTGCTGCAGGGGGCGTGGGTAGACACCCTGCCCGGTGAGTGGCGCGCGATGCTTGCCGGACCAGTGCACGTGCGTGTTCTCTCTGAGCGCCAGTAGCAGGTCGAGTTTCTCGGCAAAGAGCGAGTCGTAGTCCTCGAGCGCCAGGCCGAAGAGGGGGAAGGACTCAACAAAGGAGCCTCGTCCGGCGACGATCTCGGCGCGTCCGCCGGAGAGCAGATCCAGGGTAGCGAACTCCTGGAAGACGCGAACGGGGTCGGCGGCGCTGAGCACAGTCACGGCGCTGGTCAGGCGGATGGTGCTGGTGCGGGCGGCTGCGGCGGCCAGGATGACCGCAGGCGCCGAGTCGAGGAAGTCGCTGCGGTGATGCTCGCCCAGGCCGAAGACGTCGAGGCCAACCTGGTCGGCGCGTTCGATCTCTTCGAGAAGATCTCTTATGCGTTCAGCCGGGGTGATGGTGCGGCCGGTGAGCGGATCAGGAACAGAGGCCGCGAAACTGTCGATGCCGAGCTGCAAGAGGCGCTCCCTTATGAGCAGGATAGCGCCAGAGAGGCTTGATTTTGCCGGAGCTGCGGACTTGACTGAGCGATGTGGGGAGGGGAAAGAGAATCCCGTTTGCCCTTCCCTGCATCCGGGGCATGCTCTAGACTTGGCATAACACCAAAAAAAGGCGATTGATGACCCCTCCTGTAGAAGCAGCACGCCCAGCCAGCGTCGAGAAGAAGCTGTTTCCTTCTTCTTCCGGTCAGATGTTCCAGAACTATTTCACTCCGGACCGGAAGTGGAGCTTCAAGAAGCATGATCTGCTGGACGCGCGAGCGCGGCGGCTCTTTGAGACCACGGCGCTGGGCTGCTCCTGCGATGCGTACCCGTTTCAGACGCCGCTCGACCGGCGCTCCGGGCCGTGCGTGCAGGTGGATGGGCATAACATGCTCATGCTGTCGTCCTATGACTATCTGGGGCTGATGGGCGATCCGCGCGTGGATGCAGCGGCGATCGATGCGATCCGGCAGTATGGGACCGCGGCCGGTGGAGCGAGGCTGCTGACCGGGACGCTGGACATTCACCACAAGCTGGAGCGTGCCATTGCCGAGTGCAAGGGGACCGAAGCGGCGATCAGCTTCAGCTCGGGGTACCTGGCCAACCTGGCCGTGCTGACCTCGATCTTTGGGCCGGCTGACCGGGTTATTGTGGATGCGCTGGCGCACCGCAGCCTGATGGACGCCTGCCGGATGGCGGGGGTGCAGGTACAGCGGTACGAGCACAACGATCTTGATTCGCTACGGGCCGAGCTGACCAAGGGTCCTGCGGCGAACCGCACGCTGATCATCTCGGAAGGCGTGTTTTCGATGGACGGCGACATCTGCCGGCTGCCTGAGCTGGTTGCCCTCAAGAAGGAGTTTGGCTGCTTCCTGATGATGGATGACGCGCATGCCACGGGCGTGCTGGGCAAGCTGGGGCGAGGGTCCGATGAGCACTTCGGCATTGATACGAGTGAGGTCGACATCTGGACCGGCTCGCTCGCGAAGTCGATTCCCTCAAACGGGGGCTTTGTGGCCTGCTCGCAGGAGCTGGCCATCTTCATGCAGCACGCGGCATCGCCGTACATTTTTTCCGCGGCTGCCGGACCGGCGTCGGTGGGTGCCGCGATCGCGGGCTTTGCCATCCTCAAGCAGGAGCCGGAGCGCGTGAGCCGGATCCGGGCGCACTCGGCCTTCCTGCGTGAGGGGCTGCAGGATCTGGGCTACGATACCGGCCTGTCCGAGACGCCGGTGGTGCCGGTGGTGCTGCATGACGAAGCGCAGACGGCGCTGTTCGCGCGCCGGCTGCGGGACTACAGCGTGCTGGCTGCGCCGGTCATGTTCCCGGCCGTACCGCAGGGAGCCGCCCGGCTGAGGCTCTGCGTGACGGCATCGCACACCATGGACCAGCTGCAGTTTGCGCTCGACGCCTTCGCTGCCATGCGTGACGAGTAGCGCTTGGCTGTTCTGGTTACAGGGGCCAGCGGGTTCCTGGGTGGACGGCTGGTAGAGCTGCTGGCGGCACGCGGCGAGCGGGTGATCCTGGTCGCGCGCCAAAGCTCAAGGCTGACGCACCTGGACCACCTGACGAGCGATCCCAGCGGCCAGGTTGTTGCGGTGCGTGTCGAGATCGGCTCCTGGGCAGAGGCTGTGCCGGAGAGCTTGCGCGCGGTCCTGCCAGAGGTGACGCACATCTACCACTGTGCGGGTTGTTCGACGGACTGGGCCCCGCCCGAGACCTACTACGCGGGCAATGTGGTTGCCACCCAGAGCCTGCTCGGCGTGGCCACGCAGGCGCCGCGGCTGGAGCGTTTTGTTCATGTGAGCACGACCGACATCTACGGCTACCCCGTTATTCCCGGAGACGAGACACAGCCGGCAGTGGACGTGGGGCTTGGCTACAACCACACCAAGATCCTTGGCGAGCAGGCAGCCTGGGCGGCCGCGGCAGCCGGGCTGCCGGTCACGATCGTGCGGCCGGCTAGTATCTATGGACCGCGCGGCACCGCCTTTGTCACCGACATTGCCAAGCTGCTGAGAGAGCGGACGATGGCGCTGGTCGATGGGGGACGCGTGCCGGGCGGGTTTGTGTATGTGGACGACGTGGCCGAGGCGATGATGGCGGCGGCAGAAAGCCCGGCAACGCTCGGCCGCGCCTACAACCTCTCCAGCCTGCAGGGAGAGACCTGGAAGCAGTACTGCGTGGGGCTGGCGCTGGCGATGTCGGTTCCTGCGCCGTGGATCAACCTGCCCTTCGCTGTGGCCATGGCTGTGGGCACGGCGATGGAGGCGCCGCACCGCTACCTGCGAGTGCCGGGGCGCCCGTTGTTGACCAGGCATGCGGTGTACCTGCTGGGGCGGGACCAGGAGTTCCCGAGCAGCAGGGCACAGGCGGAGTTTGGCTACGGGCCGCGCGTCTCGCTGGAGCAGGGGATCGATCGGTCGGCAGCCTGGCTACGCGACCAAGCACGGGGCTAGAGGCGGGAGCGGGCGGGCCTCAGGAATACGCCTTGAAGGCCAGCACAGCGTTCAATCCGCCGAAGGCAAAGGAGTTCGACAGGCACGCCTCCACCTGCAGGGCGCGGGCTGTATTGGGCACCACGTCCAGGTCGCAGGCTGCGTCAGGCGAAGAGTAGTTGATGGTGGGGGGCAGCACGCCGCCGCAGAGCGCCTGGATGCTGGCGACGGCTTCGAGGGCGCCGGCGGCGCCGAGTGTATGCGCGTGCATGGACTTGGTCGACGAAATGGCGAGGCGGCCTGCCTGCCCGTTGAAGACGGCATGGATAGCTGCGCTTTCTATTCTGTCGTTGGCCTCGGTGGCTGTGCCATGGGCGTTGATGTAGCCGACCTGCTCCGGGGCGAGGCCGCCATCGCGCATGGCCATGCGCATGGCGCGGGCGGGGCCGTCGACCGTGGGCTGGGTGATGTGGCTGGCGTCGGCGGACATGCCAAAGCCGACGATTTCGGCCAGAGGGCGAGCGCCGCGGGCGAGGGCGGCGTCGAGCGGCTCCATGACCAGCATGGCGCCACCCTCGCCCACGATCAGGCCGCTGCGGTCGCTCGAGAAGGGCCTGCAGGTATCCTTGCTGACCACGCGCATCGCCTCCCAGGCCTTGAGGCCGCCGAGGAACATGGGAGCCTCGCTGCCGCCGGCGAGCGCCATGGGGGCGGAGCCCGAGCGCACCATCCAGAATGCCTGGCCGATGGCGTGGGCCGATGAGGCGCAGGCGGTCGAGATGGTGTAGGCCGGTCCCTGGATACCGAACTGCATGCAGATGTGGCTGGCCCCGGCGTTGCTCATGCCGAGGGGGATGGTGAGGGGATGAACCCGGGTCCGGTTGTTGTGAAAGAGCTCCCAGTAGCCGGCCTCTTCTGCGCCGCGCCCGCCCATGCAGGAGCCGGTGATGACGGCAGTCTCGGCACGCAGCTCCGGGGTCCAGTCGATGCCGGCCTGCGCAACCGCTTCCCGGGCCGGGAGCACGCAGAACTGGGCAAAGCGGTCCATGAAGCCGAGATCTTTCGGCTCGAAGTGGTTCTCGGGGACGTATCCCTTGACCTCGGCTCCATTGCGAAAGCGCAGCTGGGTGGCGTCGATCGAGGTAATGGGTCCGATGCCGGAGTGCCCGGCGCGCAGCGACCTGGCAAAGCTGGCTGCGTCGAGGCCGAGCGCGCTGATGACTCCTACTCCTGTGATGACCACGCGGTGCGTCAAGCCTGGTCATCTCCTGGGTCATGCGGTGCATTCCCGGTGGGGGCGGGGACGGCTGGAGCAGCATCTTTTGCGGCCAGCAGAAGCGTGATGCCCTGAACCATCTCTTCGATGTTGGAAACGCGCTTGGCGTCCTCGTCGTTGATCTCGATGTCAAACTCGCTCTCCAGGTCGAAGAGGATGTTCAGACGATCGAGCGAGTCGATCCCCAGCTCCTCAAAGGTGCTGTCCGGCCGGACGCTCCCGGGGGGGATTCGTTTGGTCGTCGCGATGACACGGAGTACTCGATCCTGGATCGTTTCGGACATAAGCCTCAAGCTAGGTTCCTGCCACGTGTCTTGTACTGGAACACGGGTCGGTTCCGGAAGTAGTGGCCGGGCATAGGCCCCACGCCCGGCAACCACTCATTCTATCCTCAGCGGCGGGCGAACGTGCCTTCTCCCTTGCGCCGCGAGCCGCGCAGGGCGCTTCGGTCGCCCACTTGGGGCGGACACTGGATGTGCCCGGAGCTGCCGCCGGAGCTTTCAAGTGACGCGTGTGGTTTGCGGTGCCGGCGAGGTGATAGACCTATGAAGCGCCTTACACGTCTAGTGTAGAGTGCGTTGCGCCGAGTTCCGGGGGCGGGTCAATCCTCGATACCCTGAAGAGGCGGCGGGCTGCTCGCGGGAGATCCAGCTTTTTTGTGAAGTTTCTGCTGAACTGCGGCGCGCGGCTCCGTAGTCTAAGGATAGCCAGTGCGTCTGCAGGCCCGGCGGCGTGCAGGCCGCGGGTTGCGCAGAGGAGGCGCAGGCGCGCGATGCGCTGGAGGATGATGAGGATCGAAATGGAGGGCAGCACGAGCGGGCAGCGGCAGCGAGGGATAGCGGCGGAGGGCAGACGTCGCCGGGTGGCCGGAGCCCTGCTGGGTGCCGCGGTGCTGCTGTGCGGCTGCGGCAAGAAGACAGCCGACCCTGCGGCAGAGGCGCCTCCTGGCGGATCGGCGGTGGTGGCGGTCGGGGATCCGAGCCTGGTGCATGTGGATGATACGGGCAAGTTTCCCCTAGTGAGCGCTGTGGAGCACCAGGCGCCCTCGACTCTGCACGTGACGGGTTCGGTGAACCCGGACATCTCGCGTGAGATACCGGTGGTGGCGCTCGCGAATGGGCGGGTGGTGGCCACGCATGTCCGGCTGGGAGACTATGTGCACAAGGGCCAGCTGGTGATGGAGGTGCAATCGACCGACATTGCGAACGCCTTCAACCAGTACCTCAAGGCGGTCAATGACGAGCGGCTGGCGCGCACCGTGCTTGACCGCGATCAACTGCTGTATGCCAAGGGCGCGATTGCCAAGAGCCAGCTGGACATTGCCCAGGATGCGGAGGATGATGCGCTGGCCGACCTGCGAGCGGCCGAGCAGCAGCTGCATATTCTGGGCGTGGACAAGAATCATCCCGGGGAGACGGTCAAGGTGCTCGCTCCTGCCTCGGGCTTTATCATCCAGCAGAATGTGACCCAAGCTTCAACGGCCGGAGTCGGTCTGTCGGGCTCGCCAAACGCGTTTGTCATCGCCGATCTGTCGCACGTCTGGATCCTGTGCGATGTGTATGAGAACGACCTGGCCACGGTGCACGTGGGGCAGAGTGCGGACATCCGGCTGAACGCCTATCCGGATCGGCTGCTTACCGGGACGATCGGCGACGTAGGCGCTCTGCTGGACCCGACGCTGCGCACAGGCAAGGTTCGCATCCAGGTCGCGAACCCGCAATACATCATGCGTGTGGGCATGTTTGCCACCGCGACCTTTCACGGCAAGAAGCCCGAGACCCACGCCGAGGTACCATCGACCGCCATCCTGCACCTGCACGATCGCGACTGGGTGTATGTGCCCGCGCACGGCGCGGGCAACGCCCAGTACCAGCGCATTGCCGTGGTAGGCGGCGAGATGTTGCCGGGAGGCATGCAGGAGGTCAGCTCTGGCCTGGCCGCTGGACAGCAGGTGGTGCGGAACGCGCTCGAACTGCAGAATACGGCGGCCCAATGAGCAGGTCTAACGCATGATCAAGGGTGTCGTCGATTTTGCGCTGAACAACCGCTTCATCATTCTGATCATTGCAGTCCTGGTGTTCGGCTGGGGAGTGATCTCGTTCCATAACCTCCCTGTGGAGGCCTACCCTGACGTGGCCAACAACTACGTCACCGTCATCACGCAGTGGCCGGGGCGGGCAGCCGAGGAGGTGGAGCAGCAGGTCACCGTGCCGCTGGAGATCCAGATGGCGGGCATTCCGCACATGGCCCACCTGCGATCGACCTCGCTCGCCGGTCTCTCCAGCGTCACCATGATCTTTGACGACGCGTCGGCCAACGACTGGAATCGCGAGAAGGTATTGGAACGGCTTTCGCAGGTCACGCTGCCAACGGGCTTGCAGCCGCAGATCGGTACCGACTGGAGCCCGGTGGGGCAGATCTTCTGGTACACGCTCGAGAGCACGAACCCGGCCTACGACAATATGGAGCTCAAGTCGCTGGAGGACTGGACGCTCGAGAAGCAGTTCAAAGCAGTACCGGGCGTCGTCGATGTTTCGAGCTTTGGCGGCATTACGCGCGAGTACCAGGTGAGGCTGGATCCGGACAAGCTGGTCGCCTACGGGCTGTCCATCGCGGAGGTGGAGCAGCAGCTTACGAGCAACAATCTGAACGCCGGCGGCAGCTTTATCCAGGAGGGTGCGCAGCAGATCAACGTGCGTGAGGTGGGCCTCTACCGCAACGTTCACGACATTGAGCAGACCATGCTGAAGACGCAGACGGGAACCGCGCTGCGGGTCAGAGACATTGCCACTGTTGTGCAAGGGCCAAAGATCCGGCTGGGGCAGATAGGCCGCACCATGCGCCACGTGGCAGACCAGCCCTCGGACGTGATCAGCCTGCCTGCGGCGGCCGGGGACCATGGGGGAATCCAGCATGAGGACGGCAAGCTGCTGGACAACCCGGACACGATCGAGGGCGTGGTGCTGTTGCAGAAGGGGGCGAACTCCGATGAGACGCTGGAAGGCATCCACGCCAAGCTCAAGGAGCTGAATGATCGGGTTCTGCCGCGCGGTGTCAGGATTGTGCCGTTTCTGGACCGCAGCGACCTGCTGCACTATACGACGCACACGGTGCTGCACAACCTGACCGAGGGCATCATCCTGGTTGTGGTGATCCTGTTCCTGTTCCTCGGCAACGTGCGGGGCGCGCTCATTGTCTCGCTCACCATCCCCTTTTCCCTGCTCTTTGCTTCGATCTGCCTGGACCTGATGCATATCCCGGCAAACCTGCTCTCGCTGGGCGCGCTCGACTTTGGCATGGTGGTGGATGGCGCCGTGGTGATGGTGGAGAACATCGTGCGCCACCTGGGGCACCATCGCGAGGCGAGTGTCAAGCCGATCGACCAGATTCGCGTCGCCTCGCACGAGGTGCAGCGGCCGGTCTTCTACGCGATCGGCATCATCATCACGGCTTACCTGCCTATCTTTACGCTGCAGGCGGTGGAGGGCAGGCTCTTTCGGCCGATGGCGTGGACGGTGGCCTTTGCGCTGCTCGGTGCGCTGATCTTCTCGATGATCCTGGCGCCGGTGCTTTCGAGCATTCTCTTCCGGCGGGGCACCAAGGAGTGGGATAACCCGGTCTTGATCTTCCTGATCGCGCGCTATCGCCACGCCGCTGTATGGGCTATCGAGCACCGGTATGTACCGATTGGCATCGCCGTCGCCGCACTGGGTGTCTCGCTTTGGCTGGGCCTGGGCGGGGTGCTGGGATCAGAGTTTCTGCCTCATCTGGACGAGGGCGCGATCTGGGTCCGCGGCACGCTCGCGCCTTCCACCGGGCCTGATGAGGGCAAGGCGGTGATGGATCGCGCGCGCCTGCTGCTGTCTACCTTTCCCGAGGTGAAGCAGGTGGTCAGCCAGGTGGGTCGGCCTGATGATGGGACCGACACGACGGGATTCTTCAACACCGAGTACTTTGTTGACCTGAAGCCGAAGGCCGAGTGGCGCGGGGTCTTTGCCGAGAACAAGGATGAGCTGATCGCGGCGATGGATCGCCAGCTGGAAAAGATGCCGGGGGTGACGTGGAACTTCTCGCAGCCCATCTCGGACAACGTGGAAGAGGCGGTGAGCGGAGTCAAGGGTGAGCTGGCGGTGAAGATCTATGGCGACGATCTGAAGACGCTGGAGGAAAAAGGCGATGAGATTGTCGGGGTGATGAGCCGGATTCGCGGGGTGGCCGACCTGGGCCTCTTCCGCGTGATTGGCCAACCCAACCTGAACTACATCGTCAACCGCCCGGCGGCGGCGCGGTACGGCATCAACGTCGCGGACGTGCAGGATGCCATCCAGACGGCGGTGGGTGGAACGCCGATCACCCAGGTGCTGGACAAGGAAGCGCGATACGACCTGACCATGCGGTACCTGCCGGAGTTTCGCAACACGGAGGAGTCGCTGGACCGGGTGCGGCTGCTGGGGAGCACGGGCGAGCGC
>DASWUY010000463.1:0-3739 GCA_036401435.1 Acidobacteriaceae bacterium
GCGGACCAAACTCGGCGTTTCATAGTCAACCCTGACTGGTGAGCCTCACAGAGCAGCGATATTTCGTTAGTCTGTTGTGGTCAACAGTAACACGCCATAATTCCCATTTAAACGCTGGTTTCAGGTACCAACTCTCCTACCTCTCAGTCCTCATAAACGCGCTGGTGTTGACCAGATTTTCTGCGACAAGCGAGGTCAGTATTAACTCCTTTGCTCAGTCAGGAAGGCTTTTTCTTTCACTGCCTGCAGCTTTCATCGCGAGTGGAAATTCCTTTGGAGTGCAGAGGCTTGGTCCCCTTGTTGCTTGGGGACCGACCCTCCTGCGGGCGCCGCAGGCAGAAGACGCGCCACCACGAAGTGGGCGCCTCCCGCGTGGGGGTCTTAGGGGTTAGAGGACGACTTTGTTTAGTGGGTATTCGACGATGCCGGTGGCGCCGGCTGCTTTGAGCTTGGGGATGACGTCGCGGACCAGGCTTTCGTCGAGGATGGTGTTGATGGCTGACCAGGTGCCGTTGGAGAGCGGGGATACGGTGGGGGAGTTGAGGGCGGGGAGGACGGCGAGCACGGCGGGGAGCTGCGGGTTGGGGACGTTGAGCAGGAGGCCGACCTGGCCCTGGGCGGCGATGGCTCCGCCGAGCATGAGGGCGAGGGTATCGATCTTGGCGCGCTTCCAGGGATCGGCGAAGGCGGCTTCGTTGGCGATGAGGTGGGTTTCGCTCTCCATGACGATGTCCAGGATGCGGAGGCGGTTGGCGCGGAGGGAGCTGCCGGTCTCGGTGACTTCGACGATGGCGTCGGCGAGCATGGGGGGCTTGACTTCGGTCGCGCCCCAGGAGAACTCGACCTGCACGGGAACGTTCTTGGCGGCGAAGTAGGCCTTGGTGACCTCGACCAACTCGGTCGCGATGATTTTGCCGGCGAGGTCTTCGGCGCGCTGAAAGGGTGAGTCTTCAGGGGCGGCGAGGACCCACTTGACCCTTTGGCGGCTTTGCTTGGCGTAGACGAGGGAGCAGGCGCTGATGACTTTGCGGCCGCTCTCGACGACCCAGTCATTGCCGGTGAGGCCGGCATCGAGGACGCCGGAGTGGACGTAGCGGGCCATCTCCTGGGCGCGGATGAGCATGAGTTCGAGCTCGGGGTCGTCGACGGAGGGGAAGTAGGAGCGGCCGTTGGCGTAGATGGTCCAGCCGGCGCGACCGAAGAGGGCGATGGTGGAGTCCTGGAGGGAGCCCTTGGGGATGCCGAGGCGGAGCTTGCGGGGGGGCACTAGCGGGTCTCCTGCGTTTGGGCGGCTGCGGGTGAGGGGAGCTCGATGGGGCGGGTGAAGCAGCTGATGGTTCCTTCGTGGCAGACGAGGCCGTCGCCCTCGACCTGGACGCGGAAGAGCAGGGTGTCGTGGTCGCAGTCGGTTGCGGCTGCAAGGACGCGGAGGCGGTTGCCGGAAGTTTCGCCCTTGGTCCAGAGCTTTTGGCGGGTGCGGCTCCAGAAGGTGACGTAGCCGGTGTCAAGGGTGTGCTGGTAGCTGGCCTGGTTGAGGAAGCCGACCATGAGCACGGCGCCGGTGGTGGCATCCTGGACGATGCCGGGGACGAGGCCTTCCATCTTCTCGAAATCGATTGCGTGTTTCATGGTTCCCCTTGCTCGCAGGATGGGATGTGGGTGGGCAAAGGAAAAGCCCGCCGTCGCGGTTGCGCGTCGGGCGGGCTCTTCAGGATCGGTGCACTTTCGTGGGAAGTGCTACAGATTGCGGGAAAGCTGTGCCGGCACGCTCGTTGCAAGCGGAGGGTGGTGATGGTGGCGGCGGTGGTGGCGGCGGTTCATTGCTGAGAGAAACGCTATCTGCACACTGGGGGCGTGTCAAGAGAAGCGAGAAGGCGGGCGTTGCCTGGCGGCCGGATAGGGGTGAGTGTGCAGAGGCCCGGCTGAGACGGCGCATTTGGCAGGCAGGAGAGGATTGGCGATGAAGCAGGCCTGGGGAGTGTCGGTACCGGAGACGTTAGAGGAGGTATGCAGCGCATCCCGGTGCGCCCTGATCCTCTATGACATGCAGGTCGGGATCGTGTCGCAGCTGCGTGACGGGGAGCGGATTGCGGAGAGATGCGGGGAGTTGCTCGAGGGCGCGCGGGCGGCGGGCATGCGCATCTTCTTTCTGCGGCATCTGTATCTGCCGCACCCGGCGGCGGGTGCGGCGCAGCTGCGCAGGGCGATGATCTGGCAGCACAAGGAGGATCCGGGCGAGACGGTCCCGTTTATCACGCGGGGCTCGTCTGACTATGACATTTTCCCGGCGCTTGCTCCGCGTCCGGGCGAGGTGCTGGTGGACAAGATCACGATGTCAGCCTTCGAGGGCACGTTCCTCAACATTGCGATGCGGGACCTGCAGCTGCAAGCGTTCATCATCGCGGGGATTGCGCTTGAAGTAGGTATTGAGCCGACGGTGCGACATGCCCTGGACCTCAACTACATCCCGGTGCTGGCTGCGGATGCCTGCGGGGCGAGGACAGCCGAGTTGAAGGAGCGTTCCCTGGGGACGCTGGCGGAGACAGGAGAAGTGATGATCGCCGACACGGATGCCGTTCTGCAGGTCATGGGGCGGTGAGACGGGCGGAAGGGGATGCGCTAGGATAGCCTCTGCTGAAGGCGCAGGCCGGCGATCGACCTGGTGTGCGCATGCAGGGGCCTGGGGGGGACCAAGAAAGAAGAGATGCAGAGCGGCCAGTCGCGATGAATCAATTTCGTGCGGCACCCAACCAGTTGACCTTTCTGCGGCTGTGCATGGTGCCGTTTCTGGTGCTGGCGATTCTTGACGGGCATTATCGAACGGCGTTTGCGCTGTTTGTGGTGGCCGGCTTGTCAGACATGCTGGACGGGCTGCTGGCGCGATGGCTGAAGCAGCGGACGACGCTGGGGCAGTACCTGGACCCGGTGGCGGACAAGCTGTTGCTGAGTACGCTTTTCCTGGTGCTGCACCATGTGGGGCTGATCTCGCGGCGGGTGACGGTGCTGGTATTTGCGCGCGACCTCGGCATCCTGGTGATCGGGGCGGTGTTGTTTGCGGCTGTGGGGATGAGGAACTACCGGCCATCGATCTTTGGGAAGGCGAATACGTTGGCGCAGATTGTGGCGGTGGTGGGCGTGCTGCTGGCGCAGTTCGCGCCCTGGGGCGTGGTGCGGGTGCTGCGGGACGGGGCGCTGGTGGCGACGATGGGGCTGACGTGCGTCTCGGCGTTTGACTATGCGTGGCGGATTGCGTGGCGACTGAGTGGGAGTGCGGGCGAGGTGGTGCCGGAGGCCTGAGGGGCTGGGCGAGTTCTGGCGCTGCACGGCCTGGCAGGAAGGGCGAGCCTTGAGCCTCGACGTGCGGAGACTGGTGGCGATCGACCTGGCCTTGCTGGGGCCGTGGTTGATCCTGCCCGAGTTTGCGCTGGGCGTAGCAGGGCCGTGGGTACTGGGCGCGCTGACGCTGCGTATGGCTGGGCGGCATGGGTGGCCTGCGGGCCTGACGCTCTTCGGGCTGTACCTCGTGTCGCTAGGCGTGAACTACGTGCCGATGCTGCTGCATGCGGTGGGCCTGGTGCGGTCCCGAGGCGCGCGGCAGGAGGTTGCAGAGGAGCTTGAGGATCGGCCGGCAGCGATGCGCAGGTATCGCCGGCAGTCGATGTGGCTGCTGGCGCCGGGCGTCGTTCCGGTGGTGGCGCTGCGGCAGCGGGGAAGATCCGGTTCCTGAAATGCGGCGGTC
>DASWUY010000464.1:0-14530 GCA_036401435.1 Acidobacteriaceae bacterium
GACATGTATGCCAATGTCGCAGCCGAGGCCACCGGCCGTGCGCTTGCCGTGCGTCTCTACAACGCGACCGATGATCCCGGCATGAAGGACATGCTCTCCTTCAACATCGCTCGGGACACCATGCACCAGCAGCAGTGGCTGGCGGTGCTTGAAGAGCTTGGGCCATCCCACCTGCCCGTCCCCAACAGCTTCCCGCAGTCCAAGGAAAACAGCGAGTTCGCCTACAACTTCCTCATCACTGCGACCGACGGCCCCGGCACCCAGGTCAATCAGCCCTGGACCAGCGGCCCTACTCCGGACGGCAAGAGCACCTTCACCAGCTCCCTCGCCCAGCCTCTCGGACCCATCCCCGACCTCGGCTTTGCCCGCCCCGACACCTTCGGGCAGAAGGAGCAGGCCATCGGGACTCCGACCGGCGTCGTCGAGAAGGGGAAGGACATGGTGGAGCGCCTCAAGGCCAATCTGTAACCACGGCTGTACGCATTCGCAATGGGAAAGAGCCGCAGATGAAGGTCTGCGGCTCTTTCCTTCTTCGCCAGGCTCCTCGAGCTTACCCGTGGAAGACGCGCGCCTGGCTTGATCCGGGCCGATGCTCCGGCCCCAGTACCTTGATCTTCTTGGCCAAGCCCAGCAGGCCCAGCAGCCGAATGCCCCAGTAATTCACATCGAGTTCGTACCACGCCATGCCGTGGCGCGCAGAGACAGGATGCGCGTGGTGATTGTTATGCCAGCCTTCCCCGCCCGAGAGCAGCGCCACCCACCAGTTGTTGCGCGAGTCGTCCCGCGTGTCAAAGCGCCGCGAGCCCCACATGTGCGTGGCCGAGTTGACCAGCCACGTGGTGTGCCAGCCCAGCGACACACGCAGGAAGACGCCCCACAGCACCCAACTCAGACCGCGATGCGTCGCTGCGCCGCCGTGCGCGTTGCCGGCCAGCATCAGGCCGACGCCGAGCAGTGTCAGCGGGATCCAGTGCAGCCGGCTCAGCCACACATAGAAGCGCTGCCGGTAAAGGTCGGGCGCATACCGCGCCAGCATGGGGTTGTGGTTGTGCAGCGAGCCCCACAGCATCCAGCCCATGTGCGACCACCAGGCCCCGTCACGGGGTGAGTGCGGGTCGCCGGGCTTGTCCGTCACCTGATGGTGCAGCCGGTGAACCGCCACCCAGAAGAGCGGCCCACCCTCCAGCGAGAGCGTGGCGCAGATGGCCATCGCGTACTCCACCCACTTCGGCGTCACAAAGCCGCGGTGCGTCAGCAGCCTGTGATAGCTCATGCCGATGCCGATGTTCTGCGCGAGCACCCATGTCACCGCGAAGACTGCGAGGGAGGACCAGCGAAAGAAGAAAAATGCCGCCAGGCCGAGCGCGTGGAAAGCCAGCATCCATGCCGCAAAGACGACGTTCAGCCGGCCGGACTGCGACTGCAGGAGAGCGAGGCTGTCTGCCTCCGGCGTCACCATGTTGGGTGTGGTCGAGAGCATTCGCTTCTAGCATAGCGCCGACGGCTACGCGGTGTCCTCGCGCACAGCAACTGCTTTCAGCAAGGTGAGTACAGCCGCCGGGCGCACGGCGAGCCGCGGCGGTAAAGCCCTAGAACAGCTGTGCCGCGGCGGCCCGCTGGACAGCGACCTGCGCTCCCTCGCGGGTGAACTGGGTTTGATTCGATAGCAGCGGTGGGCTCGACCCAGCCGCTCCCGTGTACGTGGCGCAGCCCTGCGCATCGCAGAACATGCGATACAGCGAGACGTAAGGGATGTGCCAGCGCGAGCTGGCGGCTGCTTCAAGGGTGCTGTCGAGCGCGGCGGCGCCGGCACTGCGGTGCCGGCCTGCGAGCGTTGGGTCGTGGCGCGCAATCGAGTAGGCAAGCAGCTGCGGCAGGGGAGCGTCGTACTCCTGCAGCGGACCGATGAGTGTGACGGCGGTGCCGTGCGTGTGGGCCCAGGTAACGATCCGGTCAATCGCCGGCAGGTCGCCCCGCGCCCAGCGCGCAGCCAGGACCAGCCGATCGACGTGGTGGCGGGGGAGAAAGTCAGTAAAGAGTTGCTGCGAGAGGCGGCCACATTCCCCGGCGAGTCGCCCGGGCTCGGCCAGGCAGTTCACCAGGGTGGCCTGCATCAGGTTCGTCGCAGGCAGGATCCCGGCCAGGGCTTGCTCAAGCGAAGCGGCCTGCTGGTCGCCGACGAGCAGCCAGTTCTGACGCGTGGCGTCCTCACGCACGCAGGTGCCCTGCTCCAGGTTGCGGGCGCGGGTGACCAGGCAGCCAGGCCGACCCAGACTGGGGCGCTCTGAGCCGTAAGCGCCGACGCTTACCGCTGCTGCCGGAAAGCGCCCGGGCAAACCGTGCAGCAGCAGCGGCGCGGCCGCGACCAGGGTCAGGATTGCGACAGCCGTCGCCGCGAAGACAAACGCCTGGCTCCCGGCCAAGCGGTCTTTGCCGCTGCGCAGCGGCTGCTCGATAAAGCGCCAGGAGAGCGTCGCCAGAGCCAGCGCGGCAGCGAAGTCGGCGAGCTTGAGGACGCGTCCGGGCAGGCCGGCGCCAGCCAGCGCTCCCAGGTTCTGGAAGGCGATGATCGGCCAGTGCCACAGGTAGAGCGAGTAGGAGATGAGGCCCAGGAAGACCATGGGCCGAAGGGTGAGCAGGCGGGCGATGAGCGTCCGAGCGTGGACCGCAGGAGCCGGGCGAGCCGGTTGTCGGTGGCCATCGTTTTGTTCAGCATCCAGTTCGGGGTGAGGACCGTCGGCATGCTCCGGCTCGCCGGTCCAGATGAGCAGCGCGGCCCCCATGCAGGGCAGCAGCACGGCCGCGCCGGGGAAGGGCATCATGAGGCTGTAGGAATGGATGGCGATGGTCATCATGAGGACGCCGGCAAGTGCAAGCAGGTTCCGCGCCAGCGCCGAGTGCAGGCGCGGCAAGAGCCGCAGGGCGAGCAGCGTGCCCAGCAGCAGCTCGCAGGCGCGCGTGTAGAACATCATGTACGCGACCACGGGAAAACGGAAGGCGCCAGCGACGCTGATGGCGAAAGACACCGCAGCGATGAGGCCCACAGCGGCTGCAAGATGGCGGCGGAGGCGCGTGTGCAACAGCCAGAGCAGGAGAGGGAAGAGGAGGTAGAACTGCTCTTCCACGCCCAGCGACCAGGTGTGAATGGCGGGCTGCTCAAAGCTTTGCGGGTCAAAGAAGCTGACGTGCTGCGCAAAGTAAATATTCGAAACAGAAAACGTGACCGCGAGCAGGGTGTGGGCGAAGTCGACCAGCTGCGCGGGCAGCAGGAAGAGGTAGGCAAGCACGCTGGTCGCGAGCATGACCGCGGTGAGCGCGGGGAGGATGCGCCGGATGCGCCGGATGTAGAAGGTGCGGAGAGAGAAGGTCCCGCTCGCGAGCTCGGACAAAAGGATGGCGCTGATCAGGTAGCCGGAGATGACAAAGAAGATATCCACGCCGACGAAGCCGCCTGAAAAGAAGCCGAGGCGGAGGTGGTAGCCGACGACCGAGAGGACGGCGACCGCGCGCAGCCCATCGATGTCTGGCCTGTAGGCAAGGCTGCTGGAGCGGCGCGGCGGCCGGGTGTGCATGGAGGCTATGATACGTTCCGGCGCCGCGCCTGGTGCGTGTTCCCCGCGGGCTAGTACTTGGGGAGCGTGGGGTCGATCTCCTTGGACCAGGCGAGAATGCCCCCGGCCAGGTTCTCCACCTGGAAGCCGTGTTGGTGCAGGAGTTCGGCGGCGTTCTGGCTGCGGCCACCGGATTTGCAATGAACTACGATGGGCTGTGTCTTGTCCAACTCGGAGAGCCGGGCGGGCAGCTCCCCCTGGGGGATGAGGTGGCCGCCGAGGTTGACCAGCTGGTACTCCCATGGTTCGCGCACGTCGAGGACGAAGAGCGGCTGGCCGGCATCGCGGCGGCGCTTGAGTTCGGCAACGGGGATCTGTGGAATGCCGTTCTGGGGGGCAAGCGTGCTCACGGGGCTCTCCTTGACATGGCTTTCGGTGACTGACTCCTGTGCGCCGGCGACGCCGCAGAACTGGTTGTAGTCGATCAGCGCAGTGATCGTAGGGTTGGTGCCGCAGGCGGGGCACTCGGGATTCCTGCGCAGCTTGAGCTCTCTGAAGCGCATGGAGAGGGCGTCGGCGAGGAGCAGGCGGCCGATGAGCGGCTCTCCCACGCCGAGGATGAGCTTGATGACCTCAGTAGCCTGGATGACGCCGATGAGGCCGGGAAGTATGCCGAGAACGCCGCCCTCGGCGCAGGAGGGAACGAGGCCCGGCGGGGGCGGCTCGGGATAGAGGCAGCGGTAGCAGGGGCCGTGTTCGGTGGCGAAGACAGAGGCCTGGCCTTCGAAGCGGAAGATGGACCCGTAGGCGTTTGGCTTGCCGGTGAGCACGCAGGCATCGTTGACCAGGTAGCGGGTCTGGAAGTTGTCGGTGCCGTCGGCGATGACGTCGTAGTCCTTGAAGAGGTCAAGAGCGTTGGCGCTGGTGAGCATGACGTTATGCTTGACGACGCGGGTGTGCGGATTGAGCGCGGCGAGCTTGTCGGCTGCCGAGTCGACCTTGAGGCGGCCGACATCGGGGGTGGCGTGGATGATCTGCCGCTGGAGGTTGGATTCGTCGACGACGTCGAAGTCGACCAGCCCGAGGGTGCCGATGCCGGCGGCGGTGAGGTAAAGGGCGAGCGGGGCGCCGAGGCCGCCGGTGCCGACGCAGAGGACCTTCGCGGCTTTCAGCTTCTGCTGGCCTTCCACGCCGACCTCGGGAAGGATGAGGTGGCGAGAGTAGCGGGCGTAGTCAGAGGGGGTGAGAGTGGGAAGGGGTGTGTCGGTAAGGGTCGCCATGGTTCCTCTGGGGTGGGTTGCCGGTTAGCGATATTGTTCCACGAGTGTTCCACGTGGAACATTCGCTCCGGGATGTTCCACGTGGAACATTTGTCTTGGCACGCGCGCCTTCGATTCTCTTTAGCACAGGCGGCCGTATGTGTGTGCCAGTGGCGCGGGAGGCTGCGGGTGCGGTGCGCGTTGTTGAGCCGCTACGCACCGCCGGCGATGGAGGGGATGATGGAGAGCGCGTCGGTGGGGGCGACCTCGGTAGCCTCCTTCGCTGGAAGGTAGCGGACGTCTTCATCGTTGAGGTAGAGGTTGACGAAGGCGCGGAGCCTGCCGTCGTCCGCGTAGAGGTGCTTGCGGAGCTGGGGGTGCTCGGTCGTGAGGGCGCCGAGGGCCTGCTCGACGGTGTTGGCTTCGACAGTGACGGTCGCCTGCTGGTCGGTGTAGACGCGGAGCGGCGTGGGGATATGAATCTGCAAAGGAGCTCCTTTTCTATTTCTCTATTAGGACGCGATCCTCGAGCGACGCGGCGGGTTTGCCGGGATCAGCCAGGTGTAATTAACGTCGCCCGGCGGTGGCGCTAGAGCCTGGGGTTGCTGGCTCGCCGGAGTCAGCCAGTGCAGCATCGGCGCCTTCAAGGACCACTGGCTGCGGGACGAAGGCCTTATCCTCTTCGGTGGAGCCGGCGAGCAGGAAGGCGTTTGTCTGGGTGGCCTGGCCGGCGGCGACTGCGGTGATCACGTAGGAGCAGCCGAGCCAGTGCGCTTCGGCGTAGTCGGTTGGGGACCACCGGGCCGGATGGTCGGGGTGCGAGTGGTAGAAGCCGACGATGTCAAGGCCGCGTTCACGGCCTTGGCGCTGGATGCGAATCAACTCCTGAGGGGAGATCTGGTAGCGGTTGTGGGCGGAGTCGGTGCGGGTGTTGCCGGCGCGCACTACGTCCTGAACGTGGTGGACGCCGTCGCTGCTTGAGCCGAGCAGCACGCCGCAGCACTCGTGCGGGTAGGTCTGCTCGCCGTGCTGGCGAAGCGCGGCGTAGAGGGTTTCTGACAGCTTCAGCATGCGGCTGCCTCTTGCCGGGCGGGAGCTTCGGACCAGAAGCGCTCGCTGAGGTACTTGTCTGCCGAGTCGCAGAGGATGGTCACGATGATGGCGTCACGACCGGCGGCGGCTTCTTCTTCGGCGACTCGGAGCGAGGCAGCGGCGGCGGCCGCAGCGGAGACGCCGACCAGCAGGCCCTGCGAGCGGGCCAGGCGAATGGCCATGGCGTGGGCCACCTCGGTTTCCATCTCGAGGTTGCGATCGGCGAGCGCAGAGTCGTAGATGCTGGGCACGATGGCCGTCGGCATGTGCTTGAGGCCTTCAAGCCCGTTGAAGGGCGAGTCGGGCTGCATGGAGATGCACTGGATGCGGGGATTGAGCTCGCGGAGGCGTCGCGTGGTGCCCATGAAGGTGCCGCTGGTGCCAAGGCCGGCGACGAAGTGGGTGAGCCGGCCGTCGGTCTGGGCCCAAATCTCGTTGGCGGTGGTGCGGTAGTGGGCCTGCCAGTTGGCCGGGTTGGAGTACTGGTCGGCGTAGAAGTAGCGGACAGGATCCGAGGACGCGAGCTCGCGGGCGCGGCGGATGGCGCCATCGGAGCCGTCGGCGGGATCGGTCCAGAGGATGTGCGCGCCGTAGGCGGCGAGCATCTGCTTGCGCTCGGGTGAGACGTTGGAGGGCATGCAGAGGGTGACCGGGAAGCCGAGCGCGGAGCCGAGCATGGCGTAAGCGATGCCGGTGTTGCCGGAGGTTGCGTCGAGCAGGTGCTGGCCCCGGGTGAGCAGGCCGCGTTCGCGCGCTGCCTGGACGATGGCGGTGGCGGCGCGGTCCTTGACGGAGCCGCCGGGGTTGGCCCACTCGGCCTTGCCGAGGATCTGGATCCCGGCGGGGAGATGGGCGGTGAGTGCCTCGAGACGCAGGAGCGGCGTGTTGCCGACGCGGGTGTGCGGCAGCTCGCCGAGCAGCGCTGCTGCGTGGGCGCTCTCTTCAGGGGCGGCCATCATGTGTGCCTCTGCCATGCATCCTTTCCATGTGTAAGGCCCGGTGTAAGGCCCTGGGTGGCGTGCGTTGCGGCCTGTCCGGGCTTGTGCGACAGTCTGAGTGTAACTTTTGACCGAAAGGCCAGCCCCGCAAACCATGGCGAAGAAAAGCAAGCAGCCTAGCTTTGACGAGATCCTGAACGCCCTCCGCGGATACAAGTTCGATGTCGATTCCTCGCTTTCCGTCGCAAAGCCTGCCCCTGGACGCGAGCTGGTGAGGGTGTCGAAGTATGGCTGCGCGGCCCTGATTGCTCCTGCCTCGGGGAGCGTGGGGAAGGCGCCGGCGGGCGGCTCGGGCGCCATCACGGCGCAGGGTCGCGGAACGGCGACCGGCAAGGGACCGGCGGAGGGGCCAAACGCGCCCGTGGTGGCGATTGTGGGGCGCGCGGGGATCGTGCTTGATGGAGAGACGGGGCACATTCTGGACAAGGGGTACCAGAAGTTTGTGAAGACGGCGCATGCGGAGGTGCCGGCGACGGCGGAACAGCTGCGCGCGCTGCACCGGTTCTCCGAAGAGCTGCGGCAGGCCACCGGGAACGTGAGCCTCTACAACGAGTCGCTGGGCACGGTGAGCGATGAGTACCTGTACGACCGGGTGAAGGGGCGGGACTTGCCCGTGAGCGAGCGCGCGAAGCCGGCCTGGTCAGTGCCCGGGGAGACGACGTAAGGGCTGAAGACCCCCTGCACTGGAGGCGCCACCTGGGGTAGGGCCTACGGTGCTGCTGATGCCTGCTCGCTCTGGGCGAGAACGCCGGTCATGCCAGTTCCTGCGGAGCAAGGGCTTTCCGTTGGGAGAGCATGGTTTGCACGCGATCGCGAAGACGTGCGCTGGGCCGTTCCACGAGAAGATACGAGAGCTCTGCGGCGCCCAGGATAAACAGGAAGTTGAGTGGGAAGAGGTGCGTGAGAGGACCTGTGAACAGCTGCTGCCAGAGATACAGGCTGTAGGAGATGATGCCGAGGTGGCGCACGGGTGCAAGGTTCAGCAGTCTCCCTAGCGCGGACTGGTGGCGGAAGACACCGAAGAGCAGCAGCGTTGCGATGGCCACACTTTCCAGGGAATAGCCTACCGTCATCAGGTACATGCCGCCCCAGCGGAGCCCGGCGGGCCCATCTACCAGGATGAGGAAGAGCAGGGCGAGGACGGGCGAGACGGGGTGAAGCGCCAGGTTGATTACCCGTTGGCCGATCTTCATGTCGATCATTAGCGCGAGCAGAGAGCCCATCATGATGGTGTCGAGGTGGGTATGCAGCATCATGGCCATGTGGAAACGCATGACGGGCCAGGCGAAGTAGGTGGCAACGCGGCTGAGCGGCGAGAGAAGGAGCACGGAGACGGCGATCCAGAAGTTGACCCGCCGGCTGAAGAACGCCATGCAGGCTGGCCACAGCAGGTAGAACTGCTCCTCGAGGGCGAGCGACCAGCAGTGGCCGATGACCCAGATGCTGGGTCGGGGCACATAATTCCAGGTGTAGGAGGCTGCTGCGAGCAGGCCCGGGGCGTCGACCTGGACCAGGTGCAGGAGCCCGAGGACCGCGACTACGAGGAGATAGGCATAGAACGGCGGGAAGATACGGAAGGTGCGCCGGAGATAGAAGCGCTTGAGGTTGATCTGATCGTCACGCTTGAGCTCTTTGAGCAGGAGGTGCGTGATGAGAAAGCCGCTGATGACGAAGAAGACGGCCACGCCCTGGGCGCCCTGCCGGAAGATCTCATTGAACGGGATCCGGTCGAGGAATTTTGATTCTGTGTGACCCAGGATGACGATGAGCACGGAGAAGGCTCGAAGCCCGTCGAGCGAAGGGATGCTGCGGCTGTGCGCTTGCAGGTCGGCCATGTCAGTGCTTCTCCTTGAGGATTTCCTGCGGAAGAATGGCCAGAACTCTACGGGGGAAGTGTGAAAGCGGCGCGAGGTTCTCTGCACTGGATGCAGGAAGCGGGGCTTCTGTTTGGCGCGCGGGGCAAATTCAGCGCTTGCCGCGCTCGCGCTGGAGCTCGCGGTAGGCTTCGCTCTTGCCCAGGTTGCGTTCGCGAGCGGCTCGTTTGAGGGCGTCTTTTTCGTTGAGGCTCTCAGAGGCCATGAGCTCGGTGACGCGGGCGGCGATGGTCTGGGCTTGGGGCTCTGGCGGCTGGCCGCCCGTTTCAAGGAGCAGAACGATCTCGCCGCGAACGCGTTCGCGGGCGGCCAGGGTTTGGCGCAGCTCGGCGGCAGTGCCACGCAGGAACTCTTCATGCAGCTTGGTCAGCTCCCGGGCGACGACCACGCGTGCTTGAGGCCAAAGGGTGGCGAGGTCAGAGAGCGTGTCGAGGATGCGGTGGGGAGCCTCGTAGAAGAGCAGGGTGGCTTTGTCGGAAGACCGGGCGAGGTACTCGAGCTGGGTACGGCGGGCGCCGGCTTTCTCGGGAAGGAAGCCGTGGAAAGCGAAGCGTTCGACGGGGAGGCCCGAGGCGACGAGCGCGGTGAGCGCGGCATTGGGACCGGGGATGGGGTGAACGGGGATGCCGGCGGCAATGGCGGCAGAGGTGAGGTGCATGCCGGGGTCAGAGATGCCGGGAGTGCCGGCATCGGAGATGACGGCGATGCGCGCGCCCTGGGCGAGCTCTGCGAGGAGCTCCGGGGTGCGGTCGCCTTCGTTGTGCGCGTGGAGGCTGACAGTGGGAGTGGCGATGCCGTGGTGGTGGAGGAGCTTGTGGGACTGGCGGGTGTCTTCGCAGGCGATGCGGTCGGCGAAGGCGAGGATGCGAAGGGCGCGGAGGGTGATGTCTTCCAGGTTGCCGATGGGCGTCGAGACGAGGTAGAGGCCAGGGGCGAGCGGGCGGGTTTCTTCCTCCTGGCTGGGGTTTGCGGGGGAGTGCGTGGGCAGCGTGGTTGCTTGCATGCGGATCGCTTTCTCGGCCATCGGGGCCCTGCGGGCCGACCCTTGAGGTGGGGTATGCTGCCTGCGGCGCGACCAGGGCTTGGACGGGATTAGCTGGTAGGGCGTAGTTTGCGCTGTTCGGAGAGCGGGCCCATGCTGTGCATGAGGTTCTGGAGGGTGACGACGCCGACGACGCGGCCGGCTTCGGCAACCGGGACGAGGGCCATGCGCCCGCGGCGCATGCGGCGGATGATGGTGCCGAGCGAGTCGTCGGGCTGGGCGACCTGGAAGGCGCGGGACATGATGCCCTGGACGTAGGCGTTGCCTTCGCCGCGAAGGGCCTCAAGGATGCTCTGGCGGGAGACGACGCCGACGATCTTGGCGGCGCGGACGACAGGGAAGTCGTCCTGCAGGCTGTGGATGCTCCTGTGGAGAGCGTCTTCGAGGGTGTCGGAGGGGCTCATGGTGGCAAAGTCGGTGAGCATGACGTCCCGCATGTGCACGGTGTCGACCACGGACTGGTAGAGGACGCCCTGGTCTTCCAGTTGGGCGCCGATGGCGATGAAGAAGCCGCCTGCGATAAGCCACGGGCTGAGCGCGGCGGAGAGCGCAGGGAGCGGCAGGGCGAGGAGCGCCAGGCCGGCGACCATGGCACCGACGCCGAAGATGCGGCCGATGCCGGAGGCGGCGCGCTTGGCTTCCGCGGCACCCTGGCGTCGGCTAAAGCTGGTCTGGAGCAGGCGGCCGGCATCGAGAGGGTAGGCCGGGAAGCAGTTGAGCAGGGCGAGCGCGAGGTTGAGCCAGACGGCGGAGCGCATGAGGTGCGTGGGGGTGATCCAAGGCCGGCTGAGCAGGTCGACGTGAGGGCTTGCTCCATGGATGAGGCCGGCGAGGAGGGCGGCGAGCAGCAGGTTGGCGAGAGGGCCGACGATCGAGAGGGAGAGTTGGCCGGGGGCGGTGGAGGCTCGCTCTCCGCTCTCTGGGTCGGCGTAGGAGAGCAGGCCGCCGATGGGCAGAAGCAGGATGCTGCGCAGGGAGATGCGGTGGTAGGCGGCGGCGATGGTGCGGGCGATCTCGCGGGCACCGACCGCTGACAAGAGGACGAGCCAGAGGCCGATGCCGCGCCAGCCGGCGACGTTGGCGACCGACGTCGAGAAGAGGCAGAAGGCGAGCAGGATGAGGAAGAAGGCGTGGATGCGGAGGTCGACTCCGAACCAGCGTCCGAGGGGGAATGACCAGCCGCGCATGGTGCCTCTTCGTGGTGCTGTTCGTTCGCGAGGGGTTCGCGGTGCAGGTTTTATTGTAGAGGAAGGGGTTCTGAGGCCGCAGAAGACGCGGACCGAGGGTGTCGGCGGCCGCGCGGGCGGTCTGGCCTAGTTGCATGGTGCGGTCGGATGGCGGCCGGGAGGAACGATGAGGGTGATCGCGGGGGAGTACCGGCGGCGGACCCTGATAGCGCCGCGCGGGATGGCGACGCGGCCCACGTCGGACCGGCTGCGGGAGACGCTCTTCAATGTGCTGGCTCCCCGGTTGGAGGGAGCGCGGTTTCTTGATCTGTATGCGGGGTCGGGGGCGAATGGGATCGAGGCGCTCAGCCGGGGAGCGTCAAGGGTGGTGTTCGTCGAGCGGGCTGCGGCTGCGATAGCGGCGATCCGGGAGAACCTGGCGGCGTTGCAGGTGCCGGCGGGGCGGTATGCGGTGGAGGGGCGGGCGGTTGGAGCGTGGCTACGGTTTGCGATGGACAAGATGCAGGGCATTGCTCCGGGGGCTCCTCTTTCGGAGGCATGGCGTGGATTTGAGGTTGTGTTCCTCGACCCGCCGTACGATTTGGCAGTGGAGTATGAGACGACACTGGAGCTGCTCGGCGGGGAGTCTGGTGCACTACTGGCGCCCGGCGGGGTGGTGGTGGCGGAGCATCGTCGCGCGCGGCGCGGGGGACTGGTGGGAGGTCCGGGTGAGCGGTGCGGGTTGCTGAAGCGGACGCGGGTGCTAGAGCAGGGCGACGCGACGTTGAGTTTTTACGAAGCCTGATCTGGCTCAGTCTGAGGTGCGAGCGAGTCGAAAAGCATCAGGTGAAGTTCGAATGGCTGAGCATCGGACGTTGCGATCCGGGTCAATAACCCCAGCAGCGTCCAGCGACGGTAGCTGGTCAGCACCATGTTCATCAGAGTCGGGTCGTCGAGTTCGCGGACGGTTTGCGCGCCTACCAGGAGGTCGGTCGAATGGCTTTGATTGGCATCGATCTCGGCCTTGAGACGAGATGCTTCGACGAGTTTCTGCTCTTCTAGTTGTCGCCCCATCAACCGGCGCGCAACAGCCTCAAGCCAGAAGCGACCGAAGTAGCCATAGGTCTGGTCGCGGGCTGCACGCAGATCCCATGAGGCGCGGAGGGCGGAGCTCGTTTGTCGCGAGGAAAGCGCCGGATGGAGATGCCCAAGCTTCGCCAGAACTCCTTTCGAAAAAGCCAGAAATTCACTCGCTGGGCCCTTAGTTGGTCACGGCGATGCTGCCGTTGCTTAGGTTGAGGGTGAAGGGGAGTTCGCGGTCGGTGGCGAGGTGCCAGGCGGTGCCCGTTAGGGTGGTGGAGTGGATGGAGGTGATGGTGAGGCCTTCGTCGGAGAGGTGGGGGGACTCCCATTCGCGGCCTTGTGCGCCGTAGGCGAGGATGGAGCGGCTGCCCGTGAAGAGGAGCAGGCCTGCTGCAGGGGCGGGGTGGATGCTGTAGACGGGGCGGTAGGGGAGTTGTTCGAAGAGGGTGGGTTGGGTGGTGTCGATGAGGTAGACGTAGCCTCCGGCCGCGGCGCAGAGTTGGTCCGGGTTGGGCGTGGGCCAGATGCCGGAGGGGGCCAGCGGGTCGGCGAAGCCGAGGGCGCAGGTGGCGAGGAAGGGGTCGGCGTTGCGTGGGGTGATGAGGAGCTCGAGGGCGCCGCGTTCGACTTCGTCGGCGTGGGCGGGGTAGGTGTAGGTTCTGCGGGGGAGGATGAGGGGGCGGGCGGGGAGCAGGGTGGCTTTCCAGGTGGAGGGGAAGGTGGCTGCGGGTTGGGTGGGGTGGCCTTCGGGTTGATGGTTGGCGGGCATGGATTTGGGTGGTCGGACTGGGTGGTTGGTGACTCGGTCGGCGGGCTGAGAGTCAACCGCAGGTCCTTCGCTTTGCTCAGGATGACAGACGTGGGGGCCAGGGTGGTTGGGACTGGATGCTTGGTGTTTCGGTTGGTGGGCTGGGAGGAGCAACCCCGGGTCCTTAGCTTCGCTCGGGATGACAGGGGTGGGGCTCGGGTCGAGGGCAGTGGGGCTGATGCGGGTGGTTTGTCGTGCGACGGAGAAGCGGTTTGCCTTGGTTTGTGTAGCGCTCTTGTCTTTAGACGAACGGTTCATCTGCAGAAAAGGCAGCAGTGTAGGCTACTCAGACAAAAATGCTTCCAGGCGCTCTCGGGTGCTGGGGAGGTGGGTGGGGAGCGGTAGGGCGCTGCCTCGCTCGATGACAGGGATGAGCTTGTCGAACTCCGGCCCGGAGTGGGTGCCGGTGAGAGCGATGCGAATGGGATGAAATAGGTCTTTGCCCTTAACGCCGGTCTCGGCTTTGATCTCGTTCATCCACTGCTTGAAGGTGTCGGAGGTGACGGGCTCGAAGCTGGCGCGGATGCGGGAGGCAAAGGCGGCGAGCACGCGGGCCGAGGTATCGGCGGCGAGGATGGGCACGTTGTCGGGGTGCTCGCGATCCACGGCAGGGCAGAAGAGGGCGGCTGCGTGGGCTGGCAGCTGATCGAGCTGGTCGACCGAGGGCAGCAGGAGGGCGAGGACCAGGTCCAACCAGGCCGAAGTTTCGGGGTCCTGCTGTTGGGCGACAAGGCCGGCCGCGGCAAAGTAGGGCCAGGAGAGCTCGCGGAGGCGGTCGGGGCTGGTCAGCTTGAGGTAGTGGCGGTTGAGCCAGTGGAGCTTCTTCCAGTCGAAGACGGCAGGGGAGGCGGTGACGCGTTCCAGCTTGAACTCCTGGACGAGCTCCTCTGCGGTAAAGGTCTCGCGAGCGCCGCCCTCCGGCCCCCACCCGAGCAGGGCCAGGTAGTTGACCAGCGCCTCAGGCAGGATGCCCATGGCGCGGAAGCTGGCGATGGAGGTGGCGCCGTGGCGCTTGGAGAGGCGCTCGCGGTCCGGGCCGAGGATGGTGGAGAGGTGGGCAAACTCGGGAACTGGCCAGCCGAAGGCTTCGTAGAGAGCGACCTGGCGGGGGGTGTTGGAGATATGGTCGTCGCCACGGATGACGTGAGTGATGCCCATGAGCGCGTCATCGATGGTGACGACGTAGTTGTAGACGGGCATGCCGGGCAGGTCGGCGGTGCCGGAGCGGACCAGCACGGGGTCAGAGACGGTCTGCTGCGGGAACTCGACGGGACCGCGGACGAGGTCATGAAAGCGCAGCGGGTGGTCGGGGATGCGGAGGCGGATGGCGAAGGGCTCGCCTGAGCTGGCGCGCGAGGCTGAGTCGGACGGGGGGATGACACGGCAGCGGCCGATGTAGTTCTGGGGCTGGTGGGTGGAGAGGGCCAGCTCGCGATCGGCGTCAAGCTGGGCGACGGTGCAGAAGCAGCGGTAGGCGTGGCCGGAGGCGAGGAGCTGCTCGGTGTGGCGGGCGTAGACGGGCAGGCGCTCGCTCTGGCGGTAGGGGCCGTAGTCGCCGCCGACCATCGGGCCCTCGGACCAGCCGAGCCCGAGCCACAGGAGATCCTCCATAAGCTGGGTCTCATGGCGCTCTTCGGAGCGCTCGACATCGGTGTCT
>DASWUY010000465.1:0-6961 GCA_036401435.1 Acidobacteriaceae bacterium
GCCCCTCCCGCGGAGCCCTCAAGCCTGTCAAGGAAGTGCTAGAGCGCCTTGGCATCCCTGCTCCGGACCGGCCCCGCTGGCCCCTGCTTGAGTGGCGCGGTGAGATTGTCTGGCTTGCCGGCGCCTCGCTCGAGCCCACCCCGGTCTCCCGCCAGATCCTGGTCGAAAGCCACCCACTCGATCCCTCCTGACGCCCCGCGCCTCGCCTGCCATCCCGCTCTTCCAAGGGGGGTTGAAAATTAACCTGCAACCCCTTTCCCATCCTTGACAACCATCCTCTGCCAGTCGCACGTTTGTAGGTGGCGGCTCCCCGTAGTCTGCTCCTCAGGGCGCGCCGGCCGGGTCGAGCGGCACGCCCTTTGGCGCCACGCAGCGGCTTGCCGACACCCCTTGGAAGAGCATCCCTCCGGCCTCAGGCGCTGCCATGTGTTCCAGGCACGTGAGCCCCGGCTCGCCCTGCCTGCCCAGGGTGAACCATGCCTCGTTCCTTCCAGTCCGCCTTCTCCGCAGCCATCCTTTCCTGTGCGCTCCTGCAGCTCCTGCTTGCCCTCCCATCGCAGGCCCAGAGTGCCGATCCCCAGACTGCCGATCCCCAGACCGTCTCCACCTCTCGCCAGCGGCCCTCGCTCTCGCTCGAGGAGCAGGCAGACCTGCTCATGGCCCGTGGCTCCTACGCCCGCGCCCTCGACCTCTACAAGCAGGTCGAGCCACGCTCCCCCGCCGTGTGGAACAAGATGGGCACCGCCTATCACCATCTCTTTGCCGTTGACGAGGCGCTGAACGATTACAAGATGGCCGTCGCTCTCAACCCCCACTACGCCGAGGCCTACAACAACATCGGCGCCGTCTACTACAGCAAACGCAAGTACCCCGCCGCCGAAAAAGCCTACAAGCGCGCGCTCCGCTTTCGCCCCGACGCCGCCGGAACCTATCTCAACCTGGGCACCCTCTACTTTGCCGAGGGCAAATACAAGCAGGGCGCTCTCGCCTACCAGCAGGCCATCAAGTTTGACCCCGAGATCTTCCGCACCGGCAAACTGCAGACCGTCGAAGAGCCCGCCTCCCGCGAACAGCGCATGTCCACCGCCTTCTACCTGGCGGAGGTCTACGCCAGCGCCGGCAGGGTCGACGAAGCGCTCGCCTCCCTGCGCAGGGCGCTGCTCGACGGCTTCACCGATCGCAAGCGCCTGATGGAGGACAAGGAGCTCTCCTCGCTGCGCGAGACCACCGAGTTCCACCAGCTGCTGGTCCAGCAGCACCTCGAGTAGCCCAGGCGCTCCTAGACGGCGGCCTCGGCCGACACCCACCCGGCAAACGCCTCCGCACTCTGCGGCCGCCTCAGGAAGTCCTCCACAATCACCTGCCCCGGCCGGCTCCCGCCCACCGCCAGAACCGTCTCCCGGTACCGCCGGCACACACTCTCCTCCAGCAGGTTCCCCCGTGGAAACATGCTGAAGAAGTCCAGCGCAATCACCTTGTCATACAGATACGTGTAGTAGTTCGACGAGTACCCGGTCAGGTGCGTAAAGCTCGCGTACAGCCGGTTGCCCTCCACCCACGTATAAGGCAGAAAGCGCGCATAGTCCTCCACCAGCAGCGCATCCAGGTCCAGCGTGGCCGGATCCAGCCGATGCGTGTCCAGCGAGTAGCTGGTGTAGAAGAGCTGCGTGCGCACCGAGTCGGCACGGCCAAACGCCCCCGCCCGATTCATCCGCTCCACCAGCTCCGCCGGGATCGGCTCTCCCGTCTCATAGTGGTGCGCGAAGCCGGCCAGCAACCCCGCATCCCGGAAGAACTCCTCCAGCATCTGCGAAGGCACTTCTACAAAATCCCCTTCGGTCGCGATCCCGCTGATCCCCGCCCAACGCTGCTGCCCGCCCAGAATGGCATGCATCAGGTGCCCGAACTCATGCAGATACGTCACCACGTCCGAGTGCTGCATCAGGCCAGGCTCGGCACCCGCTCCCTTCGCCTCAGGAAAGTTGCAGATCAGCGCCGCTTCCGGCACCTGCCGCCCGCGCTTGCCAGGAATCAGCGGGTGCGCCGAAAACCACTTGTCCTTGCCCTCACGCGGATGCATGTCCAGGTAAAAGCGGCCCAGCCTCTCGCCCGTCGCCGCGTCGTACACGTCATGGGTCTTCACCGCCGCATGCCAGACCTGCGCGTCCGGCACGCGCCCAAAGCGAACCCGGAAGAGCTGCTCCACCAGCGCCAGCACTCCGCGCTCGGCCTGTTCATAGGCAAAGTAAGGACGCACCGACTGCGAGTCGAACGCGAACGCTGCCCTCCGATAAAGCTCCAGCCAGTACCCCCGGCTTGACCCGTCTATCGCCTCCGGCAGCGGCTCGCCCTCTTCCGCTGCATGCTGCCGCGCAAAGGCCAGCACCTGCGCATACTCCCGCGCCGCGCCTTCGCGCGTGCTCGCCTCCAGCTCGTTCAAAAAAGCCTGCATTTTCTCCGAAGAGCCCATCATCTGGTCCGCCGTCGCATAGTCGGCCCAGCTCGCAAACCCCAGCAGGCCGGCAATTTCCCGCCGCACCGCAAGCAGGTCCAGCAACACCTGCTTGTTGGCCGGGTAGGCGCGCGTCTGGTACGCCAGCAGCATCCGCCGGCGCAGGGCTGCGTTTTCGGCAAAGGTCATCACCGGCTGGTAGTCCGGAAACTCGGTCGACAGCACGATCTTGCCCGCATGCTCGCCATCCGTCGCAGGCTGGTGCGCCGCCACAAAGTCCGCCGGCAGCCCGGCCAACTCCGCCGCATCCTCCACCAGCACCAGCTTCACATCCTCTTGCACCGCGCGGCCAAAGGTAAGCGAGAGCAGCGTCGCCTTTTCCTGCAGCTCCGCCAGTCGGCTCCGCGTCGCCTCGTCCCGATCCACGCCGGCCAGGCGATACCCCAGCAGCGTGCGCCCCAGGTAGTGGCTGGTCGCCGCCTCTTCGCCGGTCACTTCCTTGAGTGCCTGGTACACACCCCGGTTCAGCCCCAGCGCCACGCCCGCCTGCGCTACCTTCTGGATCTGCTCCTGCGCGGTGTCGCGCATCCCCTTCACCGGATGCACGCTATCCAGCAGGTTCAGCAGCGAGCCGGCCTGGCTTAACTCGGCCACAGCGTCGTCATACCGCTCCAGCGTGTTCTCTACCGTCCGCTCGCCCGCTTCGGCCACCAGCGCGTCCACCGCCGCCTGGTGGCGCCGCAGCGCCTCCGCTACCCACTGCTCCAGCGCGGCCGCGTCGCCAAGCGTCCACGGCTTCACCACCCCAGCGCCCACCTCTGCTAATTCCGCCAAGCCATCTCTCCTCGATCCAGCCAAAGTCCCGCCCAGCCCTCAGCCTATCCCATGCGCCGCCGCGGCCCCCTTTATCGCTGCTTCAGCGCTTCCAGCTCTTCGAGCGACCGCGGCCAGTCCGCACCCAGCAGCCGCGACAGGCCCCGGTCCGCCAGCACCTTGCCGCCCGTCTGGCACGTCGCGCAGTAGTTCGTCTCGTTATCCGCGTAGCGAATGCGCTGGATCGGCTGCCCACAACGCGGGCAGCTCTCTCCAAAGCGCCCATGCACCGCCATATCCTTGCGAAAGGCCGTTACCTTCTCCGGAAAGCCCCGGTCCGCCTCCGCGCACAGCTTCGCCACCCACTGCTGCAGCGTGTCGCGCGTCGCTCCAAAGAGCCGCTCCCACTCCACCGCGCTAAGCTTGTGCGTCTGGAGGATCGGCGAGAGCTGCGCCGCATGCAGGATCTCGTCTGAATACGCATTGCCGATCCCGCTCACGATCCGCGGGTCCGTCAGCGCCCGCTTCAGCGTGCGGTTCTCCGCCCGCAGCGCCGACCGGAAGCCCTCCAGGTCCGCGCCCAATACATCCAGTCCCCCTGGGTCAAACGACGGCAGGTCTGCTGTGCGCACCACGTGGAGCGAGGCCCGCCGCTTCGCGCCTGCCTCGGTAAGCACCAGCGTTCCCTCCGCAAAGTCGAAGCCGGCCAGGCTCTGCCGTCCGCCCAGCTTCGCTCCCGGCGCCCGCCAGTGCAGGCGCCCCGCAATCATCAGGTGCAGCACCAGCCACACCTCGTTGTCCAGCCCCACGGCGATTCGTTTGCCGATCCGCCTCAGCTCCCGTACCGCCTGCCCCTCCGCCTCTTGCAACGGCGGCTGTGCCGTACGCAGTAGAAAGACATTCGCCAGACGAACCTGCTTGAGCGTCTTGCCCAGGACCCGCGCTTCCAGGGCATGGAGATAGGCGGCAATCTCGGGCAGCTCCGGCATGGCTACCAGCTTGCCTGCCGCGCGGCCTTGCTGACAACCGGGCCGCCCACTCGGAAGCCCGGCCGTTGCACCGCGCAGGCGCCTCCCATAGCATCAGCCAGGCACATGTCCTCGCTTCCGCACCGCGCCTCACTCGTCGGCTCTCCCGGATACCGGATCTGCGTGGCCGTCGCCGGCGCGACTGCAGCCGAACTGATGAACCGGGCCACCACCGCACTCAGCGAGAACCGCCTCATCGAACTTCGCCTCGACGCACTCCCGCAGCCCGCGCTGGCGCACCCTCTCCTTCAGCAACTTTCGACGCTGTATCCCACCGCCATTCTCCTCGCTACCTGCCGCCGCACCGTTGCCGGCGGCGCCTTCCACGGCACCGCCGCCGAGGAGATGGCGATCCTCGCCTCCGCGGCCCGGCACGGTTGCGCTCTCGTTGACCTGGCCATGGAAAGCGCCGACGAAGCAACCCCCGCCCAGCTCCAGCACTTCCGAGCCGGCCTCCGCGCCGCTGGCACTGCGTGCCTTCTCAGCTCGCATGACTTTGTCCATACCGGCGACCTCCAGCAAACCTTCTTCAGGCTCGCGCACCATGCACCCGATCTCGCCAAGATCGTCTGCACCGCCGCCACGCTCTCTGACAACCTGCCCCTGCTGCGCCTGCTGGGTGAGCCGTCCGACATCCCGCGCATCGGCATCGCCATGGGTGAGCCAGGCCTCGCGAGCCGCGTCCTCGCCCTCCGCGCCGGCGCGCTCTTTACCTTTGCCTCTGCGGCGGAAGGCCAGGCCACCGCGCCAGGCCAGCTCACCGCAGGCGCCCTCCGCAGCCTCTACCGCGCCGATCAGCTTGGCCCCGAGACTCGCGTCTACGGCGTCGCCGGGCAGCCCCTCCAGCACTCCCTCTCTCCCCGCATGCACACTGCCGCTTTCGCCACCCTCGGCATCGACGCGGTCTACCTACCGCTCGCCACCGCCTCGGCGGCAGAGCTCATGCACTTCGCCCGCGAGCTCCCGGTCCACGGCCTTAGCGTCACCATGCCGCTCAAACGGGACGTCCTCTCCTACCTCGACTGGATCGATCCCCTGGCCGCCCGCGTCGGCGCCTGCAACACCCTCGTGCGCACCGAGTCCGGCGCCTGGCACGGCTACAACACCGACGTCGACGCCGTCATCGGACCGCTCGAGAAGCGGCTCCCACTGCCCGGCGCGCGCGTGCTCGTGCTGGGCGCGGGCGGCGCCGCCCGCGCTGCCGTCTTCGGCCTCTCCGCGCGCGGTGCCGACGTCTGGATCCTCAACCGCACCCCCGCCTCTGCCCACCGGCTCGCCGCCGAAGCCGGCGCCCGCGTCGCCGAGCCCTCCATGCTCACCCCCGCCAGCTTCGACGTCCTGCTCAATGCCACGCCCGCAGGCATGCAGCAAGCGACCGCGATCGACCTGCAGGGAGAGCCAGGTCGAGAACCGGATCCGGAGCCGCCCCTGTGCGCCCGCCTGGTCTTTGACATGGTCTACAACCCCCTCGAGACGCCGCTGCTCCAGAGAGCCCGCGCCGAGGGATTGCCCCTCATCCCCGGGGTCGAGATGTTTGTCTCCCAGGGAGCCCGCCAGTGCGAGCTGTGGACCGGAAGACCTGCCCCGGAAGACACCATGCTCCACGCCGTCATGACGGCGCTGCGCGAGCGGGAGGGCCCCTCCACCCCCGGCGCAGGGTAGCCGCCAGACACGCCGCCGCCCGACCGCTCCTGACCCAGCAAACGTTCGCGCCCGAAAGTCTTGCCCCGGGAGGGATGCCAGAGCCGCGCAGGCGCGCGTAAACTCGGACAAGCGCTATGGCAAAACATGAAGCAGTCGAACGATTGATGGAGATGGCCAGCGGAAAGCGCGCCGATCGCGTGCCGGACCTGCCCCGCGAAGCCGCAGCCGTGCCCGGCGCGGCAGGTGGCTTGCTCGAGGAAGACTCACCCGCCTCCCTCGCACCGCCGGCCGCGAGCATGGCCCGCGGCCCGCTCCCTGCAGACGCTGCCCGAACCGTCGTTCTCTCCCCCGACAAAGCGGAACGCCGGCCAAGAGCCGCTGACCGCGGCATGCAGTTCCTTCAGGCCGTCCGCCCTCTCCTGCCCGCCGTCGCCGGCGCCATGCGCATGGTCGATCACGGGGCCGTGCAGGCCATCGCACGCCTGCTGCCCCTGCTGGGTGGTGCCCCTCGCCCGGCCCCGACAGCTCCCGCAGCCGAGCCTCAGGCGCTCCACCAGCGCCTGCTCGCTACGGAGACCGCACATCAGCAGACGCACCAGCAGGTTCAGGCACTTATGCTCGAGCTGGCCGTTCAGGAGGATGAAGTCCGCCGCCTGCGAACCCACCTCGAGCGGGTCTCAGCCGCGCAGTCTGCCGCGGAGCATGAGACAGAGCGAGTAGCCGATCGCCTCCGCCTGGTCACGGCAGGAACCATCATCCTGCTCATGCTGCTCATCTCGCAGATGGTGCTGCTCGTCGTCCTCTTCCACAAGTAGGCTGGCCGGCTCCGAATCGGGACGGCGTCGCCGGCTCAGCCGGTTACTCGAAGCTAACCCCTGAGCCGCCCGCCTGGTAACCGGCTCTGTATCGAAGCGCCCGTCAGAGAGCGCTTCGAGGTAACTAAAGGGGTATTGCCGGACCAACAAAGCTTTAAAATCAGCGGCCTTCGTTACCTCTGTGCGGGATTCCGGACTTTGGCGTGCAT
>DASWUY010000466.1:0-2337 GCA_036401435.1 Acidobacteriaceae bacterium
GGCAACGCCGATGGCCGCCCACAGCAGCACCTCAAACATGGCGCCCTGCTTCCGGCTGTAGCAAAAGCTCGCCCACCGCCATGGCAACGCCGGCGCGGAAACGGTCCCAGGGAAACGCCTCTGCGCGCACCCGGGCGGCCGCCGCCATGGCGCGGAGTTCGGAGCGATGGGTGAGCGCCCACGCGATGCGGTCGCCCAACGCCGCGGCATCGCGCGGCGCGACAATAAAGCCTTGGACGCCATCCTCGATCAGGTCCGGGGCAGCGGTGCTGGTGGTGCTCAGGATAGGGAGACCGCAGGCGAGTGCCTCAAGCAGTACCTGCCCAAAGCCCTCGCCGAGCGAGGGAAAGACGAAGAGGTCGGCGGCCCGGTAGGCGGCCAGCAGCTCGTCGGCTGTGACCGAGGGCCGCACCGTCACCTGCCCGGCAAAGGGGGCGAAGAGCGCGAGGTCGTCGACCACGCGGCCGCAGACCTCCAGCTGCACCTCAGCGCTCGTAAACCGGCGCAGCGCCTCGAGCAGATACTTGATGCCCTTGCGTTGATTGATGCGGCCCACAAAGAGCAGCTGCAGGGGCTCTCCGGCCGCGGGTGTGCGCTCGCCCGGTGAGAAGTGCGTGCTGTCGACGCCATAGGGCACGACCGTGATGGCGGATTCCGGAATGCCGTTCTCGACCAGCGTGGCGCGGGTAAAGGAAGAGGCTGCCAGCAGACGCGTGGTCATCCTGGTCTCCTCCACCAGCCGCGCATAGTCCTGCTCGGGTAGCGCGAGCTCCCACTCCTTGCCCAGGGACTCGGCGCAGTCCGGGTGCGCGGCCAGCTCGCGGCGGAGGATGCGCCGCATGCTGGCCGGGTGCGGGTGCAGCTGGAAGAGCAGCGCCGGGCCCGAGTAGGCGGAGAGCGCGTGGTAGGCGTAGTAGCTGTAGGTCACAAGCACCGCCTGCGTAGCCCGGGCCAGCCTGCCCGCACACACGCCCAGCGCCGCATCGGCCCGGCGCGTTGCCCGGCGACGCCATGCGAAGGGCGCCTGCCGCATCCTGTCGAGCAGCAGCACCAGCAGCCCTCGGGCGACGAGGGTCCGAACGCGCGCGGCCGGCAGGTGCGGCTCATGCCTCTGCTGCAGCATGGCCCGTACAGCCCCGGGGAGCAGGCCTGCCACGCGCCGCGCCCAGGGCGCCTGCGCAGGCCAGTAGAGGTCGGTCACCAGGCGCTCCAGCAGGCCTGCCTCCTCCAGCGCGCGCGCCACCTGGTAGCTGTCGCGGGCGCCGCTATGGACGACCACTGCGCGGGCAGGCGCCTGGACGCCCGCCGCAGATGCCCGCCTGGCACCAGGGCTTCGCCGCGTGGCGCGCCCGGGCAGCCGCTGCGCGGGCAGCGTCTCGATCGTTTGCTCGACCGGCGCAGGCATCAGGCTCATGGGCAGGGTCTTCCGGGTCATAGCAGCGTGTCCATGCAGTGCTTCAGCTGCGCGGCTGAGTCGGCCCAGGAAAACAGACCGGCTCGCTCTCGGCCTGCCTCGCGCAGCTGACCGCAGGCGCGCGCGTCTGTGAGCAGCGCACAGAGCGCCTCCACATGCGCCGCGGGAGACGCAGGCGGGACCAACACGGCAGCGCCGCCCGCAATCTCCGGGATCGACGACGCGTCGCTCGCAACCACGGGGGCGCCGCAGGCCATGGCCTCGAGCACCGGCATGCCGAAGCCCTCATAGCGCGACGGGAACCAGACCACCTGGGCGGCGCTGTAGAGAGCATGCAGGGCGTCGTCCGGCACAAAGCCCAGCAACTGCACGGCAGGCCCCAGCGACCGGGCGCGGGCCCGATACTCCGCCCCCGCGTGGCTTGAGACCGCCACCACCAGGCCCGGGCAGCGCCGCAGCAGCTCCGGGCAGGCAGCCAGGATCAGCTCCGCATTCTTGCGATAGTGCAGGCCGCCGGGAACGAGAACGAAAGGCCGCTCGGCCAGGCCGATGCTGGCAAGGTAGGCCCGGCCCGCCGCCGAACCGGGCGTGAAGAAGTGCGGGGCCACTCCGTTCGGCACCACGCGCAGCCGCCCCGCCATCTCGGGAAAGTAGTGGGCCAGGCGCTCGGCTGAGAAGGCCGAGACAGTGTGGAACAGGTCTGCCTTGCGCACCAGCTTGCGGTAGAGAAGCGTCCACTTCCACTGCTGCTTGCGGAAGGCGAAGTCCTGCCGGTGCGCGTTCGCTTCAAAGTAGGCGGCGTCATGCAGCGTGACCACAACCCTGGCCCGCCCGGCAGGCACATAGGACTCTGCTGTGCAGAAGACGATGTCCGCCTGCGGCCAGAAACGCTCGGCCCGCGGGCGGTCAAGCGCCAGCCACCG
>DASWUY010000467.1:0-1883 GCA_036401435.1 Acidobacteriaceae bacterium
GCGGCCCAGCCCCATGCAGCGGGACCGTCGCCCACGCAGAAGTGAGCGATGAGGGCCGAGACAAGAGTGATGGCGAAGCCGGCATAGGCCCACTCCTTGAGGCGGGGCGGCGCGATGGGTGCCAGCAGGATAAGGATCCCGGCGAATTTGGCCAAGGAGAGCTCGACGCGGAAGTAGGCAGGGAAGCCGAGGTGAGCAAAGGCCGCGGCTACCTGGGGCAGGCGCAGTTGCGCGAAGGCGGTGAAGCCCATCTGGAGTGCGAAGAGAGCAGTCGAGATCCAGAAGCCGGCGAGCAACCGAGTGGGGGCCCTCATGCGAGCTTCCTGTCAAGCAGACGCTCGAGGCTGGTGAAGAACTTCTGCCAGCCGAAGGTCGCGCCCTGAAAGGCCGCGTGCTGATCGGGGCGGAAGCCGGAGTGCTCCACGCGGAGATGGGTGCCGTCGCTGGTTGGGGAGAGCGTGAAGAGCACCACGGAGTCAAGCCCCATGGAGCGCCAAGTGTAGGAGAGGGTCTTGAGCGGGTCGATGACCAACACCTTGCAGTCGATCACGCCGTCCCAATGGGGGACGGGTTGGGCGCGGAACTGGAACTCTCGTCCGGTTACCGGTTCGAAGTTGTTGTTCATAAGCCATTCGGCGAGGAGATGGCCCTCGGTGAGAGCAGACCACAGCGTTTCGGGCGTGTGGGGGAAGGTGCGTTCGAGGACCACTGTCCTGGTATCGGGTGCGGTGCTGTTCATTTGGCGATCCTTTCCAGAACTTTCTCAAGACGGTCAAAGCGTTCCTGCCAGAACGCACTGTAGTGTTGCAGCCAGTCGACCATGGGTCCAAGCGCCTCGGGCTGCGAGCGATAGTGATGTTCGCGTCCTTCACGGCGGTGGCGTACCAGCTTTGCCTGCTTGAGGACGGTGAGGTGCTTGGAGACAGCGGGTTGGGAGACGCCTGCATGGCGAGTCAGTGCGTGGACGGTTTGTTCGCCCTGGCGGGTCAACTGTTCGAAGATGGACCTGCGGGTGGGATCGGCGAGCGCCCGAAAGACCCGGTTGGCCTGAGCTGACTGCATGCAGAAACCATAACCGTTTAGCTATAGGTTGGTCAAGCGGGAGGCGCAGACGCTCTCGCTGCGGAAGCAGGATTGTCCTTCTTCGTGACCTTGCCGCGGAAGGTGCGTAATTCAAGCGGGCTACACTCAAGGCTCACGTGTTCTCGCGACGCACAGCCTGGGGCAGGGAAGTGACAGCGCTTGCGCATGCGGTTGAGGCGCGGCGCGGGGCGGGGCAGGCGGTGATCGATCTGACGGCTGCGAACCCGACCGAGTGCGGCTTGCACTATGACCCCGGGTTGCTGGCGCAGCTGGGGGATGAGCGCTCGCTGCACTACGAGCCCGAGGCGATGGGGCTGGAGGAGGCGCGCGCGGCGGTGTGCCGGTACTACGCCGAGCACGGCGCTAGGGTGGCACCGCAGCAGGTGTGCCTGACCACCAGCACCAGCGAGGCGTACAGCTTCCTGTTTCGGCTGCTGTGTGATCCGGGGGACGAGGTGCTGATTGCCCAACCCAGCTACCCGCTCTTTGCGTACCTGGCGGACCTGGATGACGTGCGACTGGTGGGATACCCACTCTTCTATGATCACGGCTGGCACATGGAGCCGGGAGCGCTGGAGGCGCGCATTACGGCGCGCACGCGGGCGATTGCCATCGTTCACCCGAACAACCCGACCGGGCATTTTGCGGCCGAGAGTGAGCGCGCGGAGCTGGAGCGGCTATGCGTCGACCATGGACTGGCGCTGGTGGTGGATGAGGTCATCCTGGCCTACTAGCTGGGCGAGGGTAGAGGGGCCCGCACCTTTGCGCAGGGGCCGCATGGCGCGCTAACTTTTGTGTTG
>DASWUY010000468.1:0-2505 GCA_036401435.1 Acidobacteriaceae bacterium
CCCCCTCCCGCCCGGCCCGCTGCTCCTCATCGCCAACCACGTCACCGCCGTTGACGGAGCGCTCGTCCTCTACGCCCTGCCACCCTCCCTGCGCCGTCACCTCGCCGCGGCGATGTCGGCTGAAATGCTGCTCGATTTCCGCCACGCCCGGGGCCAGCGCACCTGGCTCCACACCGCCCTCGCCCCCGCCGCCTACTGGCTCCTCACCGCCCTTTTCAACGTCTTCCCGCTCCCCCGCCTGCAGGGCTTCCGCCACAGCTTCGCCCACGCCGGCCGCGCGCTTGACCGCGGCTACTCCGTCCTCCTCTTCCCCGAGGGCCACCGCAGCCGCTCCGGCCTCCTCCAGGACTTTCGCCCCGGCATCGGCCTGCTTGCCCAGCAGTCCCGCGTTCCCGTCCTGCCCATCGCCCTGCTCGGCCTCGGCACCGCGCCCGGCCAGGCCGGCCGCGCCCGCTCATGGTTCCGCTCCGGCCGCATCCAGATCCGCCTCGGCGCACCCATCCAGCTCCCCGACCACGCCTCCCCATCGGACTGGACCACGACCCTCCAGGCCGCGCTCCTCCGCCTGCTCACCCACCCCGGGCCACCCCCGGCCCCACCCGCCTCGAACTAGGTCCGGCAACGCCCTGCGCAAACGTCGCGACCCTGCCCCGGGCGCTACACTGAACACCGGGAGCAGCCGCCGCACGTGAGAGAGCTTCACACCGCACGCCTCGAACAGAAGCTCCTGCTCTCAGCAGCCGCCCAGTGCTACCACTTCGAGTTCACCGCCACCACCGGCCTCCCCCTCGCCTATGAGCCCGGACAGTTCCTCTCCTTCGTCGCCGACGACCCCCAGGGCAAGAGCTACACCCGCGCGTACTCCCTCGCCTCCGCCCCGCGCGGCCCCCGCTTTGAGGTCTGCGCCAACCGCGTCCCCGGCGGCTTCCTCTCCAACCTGCTCTGCGACCTCGCTCCCGGAGACACCCTCCACTGGCATGGCCCCCACGGCCTCTTCACCCTCCGCCAGCCCCTGCCAGGCCCCGCCGCCGCCAGCCTCATGATCGCCGCCGGCACCGGCATCGCCCCCCTCCGCAGCTTCCTCCAATCCCTCTTCCCGGCCTTGGAGCGCCCCCACCCTATCCACCTCATCTACGAGAGTCCCAGCCCCGAAGAGCTCTTCTACGACAGCGACTTCCGCCACCTCTCTGCCACCCAGCCCCTCTTCCACTACCACCCCGTCCCCGGCTCAGACCAGGACCGCGCCCAAACCCTCGCCACCCTTACCAGCCTCGCCAGCGCCCCCGCCCCAGACCAGCAGGCCACGCCGCAAGCCGCAGGCCAGGCCGCACCCTCGCGGAACGAGGCCCCCTCCGCAGCGCCCGCACCCACTCAGTTCAGCCGCTACGCCTACATCTGCGGCCTCAGCCAACTGGTCAAGGACGCGCGCGCCCATCTACTCGACCTGGGGTGGCATCGCCGCCAAATCCTCTCCGAACGCTACGACTGAACCGCGCCCACCCCGCGCATCCGGCGAGGCGACGATGACTCGTAGTTGTTGGGCAACGGGATCGAACCGCGCAAGCGCCGGGGACGCTCCTGCATCCGCTCCCGCATCCCGGCAACGCTTCTACAAGCCGGGCCGAAGGCCGACCGCAGGCATGGGCGTCGCCAGGCCTTCAAGCCAAGTAGGCCGTGATCGCATATCGGCGCGGGGTCCAGGTCGGCTGCCCTCCAGCACTTCCGCCCTCGGTGCCGCGGGAGCCCCAGGCTTTCGCACCCGCCCAAGCGGCGTCTCTGCTCCAGCCCTACCGGCGCGGAGCAAAGCGCTGAAAAAACATCCCCGCCGCAAAGAAAAGAATCGCGATCCCCAACGAGACAAGCGCCCGCGAACGATACCCGCGATGCAGCACCAGCGCAGCATCCACCCACCACGCCGCCGAGCCCACAAACCAGATGATGTAGGACCGCTCCCGCACCCTTCCGCCCCCGCGCCCGCTCAACAACCCGCCTTACCCACGCTCTACAAGTGGATGCCGCCAGAACCTCCCAGGCAGCATCCCCTCCGCCCCAAGCGCACCGGCAACCCCCAGACCCTCTGCTACACTCACCAGAGTGCCCCCAAGCGCAGGCGCGTAGCCCAGTTGGTTAGAGCGCTACCTTGACACGGTAGAGGTCGCTGGTTCGAGTCCAATCGTGCCTACCATAAAAGAGATTGACTTAGGCTGTAACCCGAACGAATCCGGGTCCAACCCCGGGGCCATTTGGGGCCACTAAGCGGAACCCACTGACTGCTCCCGCTCCGGATCCAGAATAAGTTCTGCAATCCTCGCCTGTGCCTCCCTTTTTTCTGCAGTAATCGCCTGGGCATAAACCAGTTGGGCCAACCTCTACGACGCGCATGGCTCCCGTGTCGCCAAGGGTGAGGTGAACAACCGCAGCGGGTGATCCTTGTCCAGCAACGGCTACAGGGCTCATCGCACTGAGTTCTTTGGGCAATCCGATGACGAGAATGATCCGGATTCC
>DASWUY010000469.1:0-3356 GCA_036401435.1 Acidobacteriaceae bacterium
GCCGAGACCTCGGCAAAGAGAGGAGTGCTGAGGTAGCGCTCTCCGGTGTCGGGCAGCATGCAGAGGATGGTCGAGCCCTGAGGGGCGCTGGCGGCGACGCGAAGCGCGGCAGCAAAGGTGGCGCCGGAGGTGATGCCGACGAAGATTCCCTCCTGGCGCGCGAGCTCGCGGCTGGAGCGCATGGCTTCGGCGTTGGGGATGGCGAGGATCTCGGAGATGAAGCCCATGTCGGCGGCGTCGCCGGCCAGCTTGGGGATGAAGTCAGGGTTCCAGCCCTGCATGGGGTGGGGGTGCCAGGCGGGGTGGGTGGCGCTGGCGGAGCCGTCGGCGTGGCGCTGCTGGGGGATGCCGCTCGAGAGGGTGGCGGCCTCGGCGGGCTCGCAGACGATGATGCGGGTCTCGGGGCGCTCGCGGGCGAGGACGCGGCCGACGCCCTTGAGGGTGCCGCCGGTGCCAAAGCCGGTGACCCAGTAGTCGAGGCGCTCGCCGGCAAAGGCCTGAAGGATCTCGGGCGCGGTGGTGCGGGTGTGCATGTCGGCGTTGGCTTCGTTTTCAAACTGGCGGGTGAGGAACCAGCCGTGAGCTTCGGCGAGCTCGACGGCCTTGGCGACCATGCCGACGCCGCGGGCGGCGGCGGGGGTGAGGACGACGCGGGCACCGAGGAAGCGCATGAGCTTGCGGCGCTCGACGGAGAAGGAGTCGGCCATGGTGACGACGAGGGGGTAACCCTTTTGCGCGCAGACCATGGCGAGACCGATGCCGGTGTTGCCGCTGGAGGCCTCAATGACGGTCTGGCCGGGCTGGAGGCGGCCGGTACGCTCGGCGTCTTCAATGACGGCGAGTGCCAGGCGGTCCTTGACCGAGCCGAGAGGGTTGAAGGCCTCGATCTTGACGTAGAGGTGGATGCCGGCGGGGGCGAGCTTGTGGATGCGGACGATGGGGGTGTTGCCGATGGTTTCGAGGATGTTGTTGTAGCGAGCCACGTGGGGCCCTCCTGCGGTGCCGCCTCAAGGGTAGCGCATGGATGGGGTGGGGTGCTTGCGGCGGTTACTGTCGAGGACGAACAGGTGCGGGAGGGCTGGGTATACTCACGCGATCGCCGCAGGTCGCCAGCTTTGGAGATTTTGTTTGCGCGCTGGAGAAGGAGCCGAGATGACCGCGTCGACGCTTGTGACCATGAACGAGTACCTGAGGACGAGCTACCGGCCGGACGTGGAGTACATCGACGGAGAGTTACGGGAAAAGGACGGCATTCTGAGGGAGCGTAGCGCGAGGGTGCAGTGGATTCACTCCCGTTTGCAGGTCATGATCAGCGCATGGTTTGACCAGCATGAAGAGGAGTGGGGCGTGCTGACCGGCGTAGAGGCGCGGACCCAGGTCTCGGCTTCGCGCGTGAGGCTGCCGGATGTGGTTGTGGTGAAGGCTGGACCGCACCCGCAGACCCTGGTGGAGCCGCCCTTGATCGTGGTCGAGGTGCTTTCGCCGGATGACACCTACGCGGAGATCGAGAGGCGTGCGCAGGATTACCTGCACATGGGATTGAGCATGTCTGGCTGATTGATCCGGAGACGCGAACAGCGCGGGTGTGTCGCGGGGATGCGTGGGTGGAAACGATGCGGTTTGCGGTGGAGGGCAGCGCGATCTACCTGGATGTGTCCGCATTGTTCGTGCGGCTCGACAAACATGGGGCGCCCAGGAACGAGTAGCTGCAGGGAGGATGGCCGCGGGCGAGTCTTCTTGTCGGCGAAGCTGCGCAGATGCTCTTGCGTGCGAGAGTTTCAGCCGACCTGCGAGTCTGTGTGGGAGCGGCTCGCGTCGCTCATCGGCTGGCCTTGAGCATCTGCTCGGCGTGTCTGCGGGAGGTCTCGGTGACGGTTGCGCCGGAGATCATGCGGGCCAGTTCTTCGGCGCGCTCGGACGGGGTGAGCAGGCGGACGCTGGTGGCGGTGCGGGCTTGTTTTTCCTTTTTCTCGATGAGGAAGTGCTGGTCGGCGAAGGCAGCGACCTGGGGCAGGTGGGTGACGCATAGGACCTGCTGGGTGCGGGAGAGGGCCTTGAGCTTCTGGCCCACAGCCTCGGCCGCGCGGCCGCCGATCCCGATGTCGATCTCGTCGAAGACCAGGGTGCGGGGGACGGGAGTCCTGCGGCGGCCTTTCGCGTTGGCACCTTCTTCGACGCTTACCTTCAGGGCCAGGAGGACGCGGGACATTTCGCCACCCGAGGCTACCTGGTCGAGCGGCTTGATGGGTTCGCCCGGGTTGGTGGCGATGCGGCAGAGGACCTCGTCCCAGCCGTGCGCGGACCAGTGTGACGGCTCTTCGCGCGGGAGGACAGAGACCTCGAAGCGAGCCTGCATGGCAAGGTCGTTGATCTGCTTTTCAGCCGAGGCGGCGAGCCTGGCGGCAGCGGCGGAGCGGGCGCCGGTGAGGGCGCGGGCAGCGATGCGGTAGGCGTCCTCGGCGGCAGTGAGCTCGACGCGCAGCTCCTTCGCGAGCTCATCGCGATTCTCGATGTCGGCGATCTTGCCGGCGACCTGCTCGCCGTAGGCGATCACCTCGGCAAGGGTAGCGCCGTACTTGCGCTTGAGGCGATCGAGCGCGGCGAGGCGATCCTCAATCTCTTCGAGGCGATCGGGCGAGGCCTGGATGGTGGCGGCATAGTCGCGCGCGGTGGCGCTGACGTCTTCGACGGCGGCACAGGCGGCGATGATCTGCTGCACGGGCTCGGCGAACCTGGGGTCGTAGCGGGCGAGTTCTTCGAGCTGGCGCAGGGCCTGGGCGAGGGTGGCCTCGGCGGCATGCTCGCCTTCGTAGAGGAGCTCATGCGCGGTGATGGCAGCGGCGAGCAGCTTCTCGGAGTTGGCCAGCACGCGGCGCTCGGCGGTGAGGGCTTGGTCCTCGTCGGGGAGGGGCGCGATGTCGGCGATCTCCCGGTGCTGGAAGAGCCAGAGGTCGAGGGCGCGGAGGCGGTCCTGCTCATCCTGCTCGAGGGCGCTGAGGCGCGCCTGGAGGGCGCGCCAACGGGCGTGTGCGGTGGCGACGGCTTCGGTCGAAAGGCCGGCGTAGCGGTCGAGGAGGCTGCGCTGCTGGGTCTCGTCGAAGTCGCCGCCGGTTTCTGATTGCGAGTGGACGAGGGCGAGCTCGGGGGCGAGCTGGCGGAGCACGCCGACGGTGGCTGCCTGGTTGTTGACAAAGACGCGGCCCTTGCCGGTGGACAGGACCTCGCGGCGGAGGATGACCTCGTTGCCCTGGGGGTCGATGCCGTTTTCTTCGAGGATGGCGTCGGAGCCCGGAGTGGTTTCAAAGACGCAGGCGACGACGGCCTTGTCGGCGCCGTGGCGGATGATGTCGGAGGAG
>DASWUY010000470.1:0-4945 GCA_036401435.1 Acidobacteriaceae bacterium
GCTCGGCGATGAGTGCGAGCAGCGGGTCACCGGACGGTGTGGAGGGGGATTGGAGGGTGCTGCAGGCCCAGGCGGCGACCTCGCGGCGGAGCAGCTTGCCGGTGGAGGTGGAGGGGAAGTCGAGCTTAGGCCAGCGCAGGAAGCGGCGCACCTGCTGGAAGGGAGCGAGGGTGAGGTTGGCCTGGGCGACGGCTTGCTGGAGGGCGTGGTCGTTGCCCGAGAAGAGCAGGACGGCCACGGCCTCCGGGCCCTGGGGACCTGGGCAGGAGACGACGACCGAGGCGCGAACGCCGGGCTGGAGGGCGAGGGCGTTCTCGAGGTCGGCAGGGTAGAGGTTGAGGCCGGCGGAGGTAATGATGGCGTCGCCGCTGCGGCCGAGGAAGCGGAGGTCGCCGCTGGGGGTGGTCTGGGCCAGGTCGCCGGTGGCGAGCCACTCCTGGGGCTGGGGCTGGAGGCGGCCGTGGCGCCAGGTGAGGGTGGAGACCATGTCGCCGCGGACGAGGATTTCTCCGGTCCCGGAGAGGCGTACCTGGCGGCCGGGGAGGGGCTTGCCAAGGGTGCCGTGGGCGATGCGGAAGGGGTGGTTGAGGGTGACGAGGGCGGCGGTTTCGGTCATGCCGTAGCCCTGGATGAGGGGGAAGCCGAGTGTGTTCCAGAAGCGCTCGCTGGGCTGGGGCAGGGAGGCGCCGCCGCAGAGGAGAGCCCAGAAGCGGAAGCCGGTGGCGCGGTGGACGTCGCGGAAGCGCCACCAGCGCCGCCATGCGGGGAGGGCAGCGGCGGGGGCGATGCGCGCGGCCAGCGAGGGGAAGCGCCGGAGCAGATGCTGCTCAAGGAGGGACAGGGTGCGGGGAACGGCAACGAGGGCGGAGATGCGCTCGCCGCGGAGGAGGGCGAGCATGCGTGAGGGTTCCGGGGCATCGGTGAAGTGGAGTTGGGCGGCGAGAAGTGCGGGGACCCAGAGGCCCATGAACTGGCCGAAGACGTGGCTGAGGGGGAGGGTGTGGAGGAAGCGCAGGGGATGCACCCAGCGCTCGTATTTTCGGTATCGGGCGATCTCGTTTTCGATGGGGGTGAGGCTGGCGAGCACGTTGCGATGGGTGTGGACGATGCCCTTGGGCTCAGACGTGGTGCCGGAGGTGAAGATGATCTGGAAGGGCGTGTCGGGGCGGACGGAGGGGCTGGGATAGAAGTCAGGCTGCGCGGGGAGGTGAGAGGCAAGGGTGGCAAAGGCCAGCAGGGGAACGGCGGTCGGGAGGGTACGGAGCAGGGCGGTGTCGCCGACGATGAGGCGAGGTGCGACGTCGGCGAGCACGCGGGCGGCGAAGTGCGGGGAGCCGGCGGCATCGAGAGGGACGGCGAGGACGCCGCGCAGCAGGCAGCCGAAGAAGGCGGCGATCCACTCGGGGGAGTTGTGGCCCCAGATGAGGACACGGTCGCCGGGGGCGATGCCGCGCCGGTCGAGCTCGGCGGCAAACCTGCCGGAGAGATCTGCGAGCTGGCCGTAGGTGGTGGGGTAGCTGCGGTTGCCGCGATGAAGGACGAGGGCGGTCTGCTGCGCGTGGCGGCGGAAGTCCTCTACGAGTGTGGCGAGGTGCTCTCTCACAGGCGGGTGTGATGCCCGGGGCTCAGAAAAAGGGGGCGGTGCGGCGTGCATCTCAAGGAGGGTTGGCGAGGCAGCGGTGAGCCTCGAGAGTCCCGGCAATGGCTTTCTCTCTTCGATATTGGTTTGATCGCAAGGATGGTGTAGCGGATCGCCTGGTGGCGCGATGGCTTTTTCTGCGCGCGCTGGGGCTGGTCTACACTTCAGTGTTCTATGCGCTGCTGTTCCAGGCGCGGGGACTGATCGGGGTGCGTGGCATTCTGCCGGCGGCGCAGTATCTGGAGCGGCTGCGGCAGTTTGGCGGGGTGCGCTTCTGGTATGCGCCTACCGTGTTGTGGATGGGGAGCAGCGACGCTGCCTTGATGGCGGTGTGCTGGGCGGGGCTGCTGGCGGCGGTGCTGGTGGTGCTGAACCTGGCGCCGCGGGCGGCGCTGGGGGTGTGTTTCGGGTGCTTTCTCTCCTTCATCGCGGTGTCGCAGGACTTTGGACAGTATCAGTCAGACGGGATGTTGCTGGAGGCGGGGTTTCTCTCGCTCTTTGTAGCGCCGAAGGGGCTGCGGCCGGGATGGGGGGAGAGGTGGCTGCCGGCGCGGGCGGCGGTGCTGCTGCTGGAGTGGGAGTGGTTTCGGATTTACTTCGAGTCGGGCGCGGTGAAGCTCTTGAGCGGCGACCCGAGCTGGCGCAACCTGACGGCGATGTACGAGTACTACCAGAATGGGCCGCTGCCGACCTGGGTGGGCTGGTACCTGGAGCAGCTGCCGCACTGGTTTCAGAAGGCGACAGCTGGTGCAACGCTGGGCATGGAGCTGGTGCTGGTTTGGATGATCTGCCTGCCGCGGCGTTGGCGGATCGCTTGTTTTTGCGTGGTGACGGTGTGGCAGGTGGGGGTGATTGCGAGCGCCAACTACGCCTTTTTGAACTACCTGGTGCTGGTGCTGGCGGTGTGGCTGCTGGATGATGAGGCGATCGCGTGGCTGGTGCCGGCGCGGTGGCGGGAGGGGTTAGGGTCACGGCAAGGTGCCGGTGTGGCTGACCGGGCGCGCGGGCTGGGCGGGCAGTGGGCGGCGCTTCGCGTGGGGCTGACGGCAGTGATGCTGAGTTGGATCGGATATGCGACGACGGCGCAGCTGGTGGAGATGTTCTGGCCGGGAGCGCCACTGCCCTCGCTGCCGATTGCGGCGCTGGAGCCGATGCGGGTGGCGAACCAGTATGGATTGTTTGCGGTGATGACGCCGCATCGTTACGAGATCGAGTTTGAGGGATCGAAGGACGGGCAGAGCTGGACGGCATATCCGTTTCGCTACAAGCCGCAGGCGCTGGGGGAACGACCGGGGATCTATGCGCCGTACCAGCCGCGGTTTGACTGGAACCTGTGGTTCGCGTCGCTGGGGGTGTGGGAGCAGGCGCCGATTGTGCCCCTGACCCAGCAGCGGCTGCTCGAGAATGATGCCGAGGTGCTGTCGTTGTTTCGCGGCAATCCGTTTGCAGCGCAGCCGCCGCGGATGGTGCGGGCGACGCTGTGGCAGTACTGGTTTGCGACGCCTGAGGAGAAGCGGAAAAACGGCGTGTGGTGGCGGCGCGAGCTGGTGGGAACCTATGCGCCGACGGTGTCGCGGTGAGGGGTGCGGCGCGATTGACGATGCTGCATGCGGCGTCTACAGTGACTATGCCGAAGGGGGGTCTTGGGGGAGCGAGCGGGAGGGGCGTGGCTGCGCATCCTAACCATCTGGAGTAGCAGGAAGAGCGAATGAAGAGCAGCTCTTCACTTGCCCCGACGCGGGGCGGAGATGCTGCGGAGATGAAAGTCACCTGGCACTGGGAGAATCCATGAAACGTACGACACTGGGCACGGCGGCTGTTCTGCTGGCCGGCACACTGGCGCAGGCCTCTGTTCACAAGGAGCCGTGGGGGAGTGCGGCGGACGGCAAGCAGGTGGCTCTGTATACGCTGAGCGATGCGGAGCTGACGGTGCGCATTACCACCTATGGTGCGCGCGTGGTGAGCATAGAGACGCCGGACCGGCATGGCCAGAAGGCCGACGTGGTGCTGGGATACAAGAGCCTGGCGGACTACGCGGCGGACAAAAAAACGTATTTTGGCGCGATCGTAGGCCGGTACGGGAACCGGATTGCGCATGGGACGTTTGCGCTGGATGGCAAGACCTACCACGTGCCGACCAACGATGGGCCGAACGCGCTGCATGGAGGGACGGCGGGGTTTGACGGGAAGGTGTGGCAGGCGAAAGAGATGGAGAACGGCGTGGAGATGACGCTGGTTTCGCCGGCCGGGGAGATGGGGTTTCCGGGGACCCTGACGGCGCATGTGCGGTACACGCTGGCCGGGCATGCGTTGCATATCGACTACACGGCAACGACGGATGCGCCAACGGTTCTGAACCTTACGAATCACTCCTACTTCAACCTGGCGGGAGAGGGCAGCGGGGATGTGCTGGGGCAGCAGATGCAGATCCATGCAAGCAAGCTGACGCCGGTGGATGCGAATCTGATTCCTACGGGGCAATTTCGCGCAGTGGCGGGAACGCCGTTTGACTTCAGCAAGCCGACGCCGATCGGCGCGCACATTGGGGAGGCGAACGATCAGCTGAAGATAGCGGGCGGGTACGACCACAACTTTGTCCTGGATGGCGCGGCGGGCGGGGCGCCGCGGTTGGCGGCGCGCGCCGTGGACCCGAAGAGCGGGCGGACGCTGACGGTGACGACGACCGAGCCGGGCGTGCAGTTTTATTCAGGCAATTTTCTGACCGGGGCGACGACCGGGATCTCTGGCGTGAAGTACCAGAAGCATGCCGGCTTTTGCCTGGAGACGCAGCACTTTCCTGATTCGCCGAACCATCCTGCGTTTCCGACGACGACGCTCCTGCCGGGGAAGACCTTTCACTCAACCACGATCTTTACGTTTGGCGTGGAGTGAGGAGCGCGTGAGGGAAGAGGCCGGTGCCCTCGGGCGCCGGCCTTTTTTGTTTGTCAGGAATGCCGAGCTAAGTGAGCTGGACGGTAAGCTTGACGACCGAGGAGGGCGGGAAGGCGAAGGTGAGGGTAGAGCCGCTTACGCGGACCTCGGCGGTGGTGGTCTTGACGTTGTCGGGCTCGGCGAAGGTGTTGTGGATGTGGACGTCGGCGCCGCCGAGGACCTGCGCGGTGGCAGATGAAGCGGTGGCACCGCCACGCAGAAGGATCTGAGTCTCGCGAGGCTCAGAGAGGTGCGGGTTGACGAGGGTGAGGGTGAGGGTCTGGCCCTTGCGGGAGGCAGAGCCGTTGAGTCCCCAGAAGTGGGCGTCGGGGGTGCGCTCGTCGCGTGGAATGGCCTCGTCGCCGACGGAGCTGA
>DASWUY010000471.1:0-1513 GCA_036401435.1 Acidobacteriaceae bacterium
ATGGGACGGCGCGCGCGCTGCTTGAGCAGGCTGCGTCGCGCGGCAAGGACCTGCTGCTCGATATCGACGTCCAGGGAGCGCGCCAGGTGCGGGAGCGGGTGCCGGAGGCGGTGAGCATCTTTATCCTGCCTCCCAATCCCCAGGTGCTGGAGGGCCGGCTTCGCGAGCGCAGCCGCAGTGAAGGCGCGCTCGACCCTTCCATCATCCGGCGCAGGCTGGACAAGGCGCGCCATGAGATAGAGAATTATTCCCAATACAGCTACATCCTGGTGAACGACGTGCTGGAGGTCGCGGTGGCGCAGTTACTGGCCATCGTTACGGTCGAGCGCCAGCTGCGATCGCACGAGCCGGGCGAGCCGGAAGACCTGGAACGGTATGAGGCCATGGCGCGAAACTGCCGGCAGTTCGCCGCGCGTCCAGCCCTGGCGCCCGTGCTGGCGTCCTTCGGGCTGGGGTCATGAAGGAGTCGTAGCTGCTGAAGGGTCCATCGCAAGGCAAGATCACAGAGGAGGAAGAAGGCGATGAAAGTCGAGCAGAGTTTCGATAGCAACTTCCGGTATGTCATTGTGGCCGCGCGCCGGGCGCGGCAGCTGCAGGGCGGCTCCCGCCCCCTGGTTGCTTCTCCCTCTGCAAAGGCGTCGAAGATCGCGCAGCATGAGATTGCCGCAGGCCTGGTGGCCCATGTGCGGCATGACACGCCCGTGATAAAGCCCGGGATAGACGCGCCGGAGGTTCCGAAGTTCCTCTAGGGGCGTGTACGCCGCATGTCCGGGGCGCGGCCAACCGCTTTCGCCGTCGTACAATGAAGCCAATGCCGTGCCCGGTGCGCCTCGCTCCATCAGGGAGCGCGCCTGGGCTGCCACCGCGGTGACGAGGTGCAATGAGAGTTACACTCGGGGTCACAGGCGGCATCGCGGCCTACAAGGCAGCGGAGCTGGTCCGGGAGCTGCAGCGCAAGGCACTGGACGTGCACGTGGTCATGACCGAGGGGGCGCAGCGCTTTATCCAGCCCCTCACCTTTGCTGCCCTCACCGGCCACCGTGTGATCACCTCCCTTTGGGATCAGCCCGGCCATCCGGAGCTTGAGCCTGGGCCGGGCACAGACTTCAGCGCAAGCTCGGGCCTTGGTCAGGGCATCGAACACATCGACATGGCGCAGGGGATTGCAGCGCTGGTGGTCGCGCCGGCCACTGCGGACACGCTGTCCCGCTTTGCTCAGGGGCGCGCCAATGACTTTCTCTCTACCCTGTACCTGGCGACGACCGCGCCCGTGGTCCTGGCGCCGGCGATGAACGTGCGCATGTGGGAGCATCCAGCCACCCAGGCCAACATCGCGTTACTGGTCGAGCGTGGCGCGCTGATCGTCTCCCCCGCGACCGGTGAGTTGGCCTGCGGCATGGTAGGTGCGGGGCGCCTGGCCTCGCATGAGTCCATCGTTGAGGCGGTGCTCTCGGTGCTGCACCATAGCAATGACCTGGCCGGCGAGACCTTCCTGGTCACGGCCGGGGGCACG
>DASWUY010000472.1:0-6809 GCA_036401435.1 Acidobacteriaceae bacterium
GCAAGGACATGCTGCTGGTCGACGGTTTCGTCGGCCGGGAGGCCATCTCGTCCCTCACCGAGCTTTCGCTCGACCTCTTGAGCGCGCCCGATTCCCCCGTCTCTCCCTCGTCCTTGATCGGCAAGCGCGTCACGCTCGGCATCACCGTCAACGACTCCGGCACGCAGCGCTACTTCAACGGCATCGTCCGCAGCCTCGCTCTCGTCTCTGGCGACACGGAGTTCCTGGTCTACAAGGCCGAGGTGGTGCCAAGCCTCTGGCTGCTCACCTTGAACAAGCAGACCAGGGCCTTTCAGAGCCAGAAGGTGCTGGACATCGTCAAGGCCGTCCTCAGCCCCTACAGCATCACTCCGCAGGACAACACCCAGGGCACCTACCAGACGCTCGATTACTGCACCCAGTACCGCGAGACGGACTACGACTTTGTCATGCGTCTGCTCGAGCAGCACGGCATCTTCTACTTCTTCACCCACACTGAAAACGACCACACCCTGGTGCTGGGCGATACCTCCGCGCAGCTCCCGCCCTCCGATGTGCAGAGCAGCTTCCGGTACATGCCAGAGACTGATGAGCGCGCCGGCTTCTACGACATGTACATCCAGTCCTTCGCCACCCGCTCGGCACTCATCACCGGCCAGACGTCCTTCTGGGAATATCGCTTCACCGCCTACGCCAGCGGAGGAACCATCGGAAGCATCTCGGACAGCAAGCAGCCCACCGGAGACAACGCGCACCAGGTCTACGACTATGCCGATGCGCCCTCCGCCTACACCAAGACCCCCGACAACGACAACAACGTCTTCGACTTTGTAGCCCAGCTCCAGGACGTCACCCGCGACCGCACAGACACGCAGTCCACCGTCGTCGATGGCCAGTCCAATGCCAGCCTTCTGCTCACCGGCGCAACCTTCACGCTGACCGCCCATCCTGACGCCGCTCAGAACGCGAAGTACCTTGTGCTCAGCCTCGAGCACAAGGCCCGTCAGCAGCCGCCCTTCCGCAGCGACGGCGCACACCAGGGCGACCCCTACTCCAACCGCTTCAGCGCGCAGCCCTCTTCGGTCCCCTACCGTCCTCCCATGGTCACCCCGCGGCCGCGCGTCAACGGGGTCGTCACCGGCAAGGTGGTCGTGCCCTCGGGAGAAGAGTCCTACCTGGACAAGTATGGCCGGGTCGCGGTGCAGTTCTGGTGGGACCGCAATAAGACCGACGCCCCCACCACCGCCATCCTCCGCGTTGCCCAGAGCTCGGCCAGCGCCGGCTGGGGCTCCTTCTTCTGGCCGCGTGTCAACGACGAAGTGCTTATCGACTTCATCGACGGCGACCCCGACGCGCCCATCGTCGTCGGCTCCCTCTACAACTCGGCCAACCTGCCCAAGTACGATCCCCCGTCGGACTACACCCGTTCCGGCGTGGTCACACGTTCGTCCAAGCAGGGCAGCGCCTCCACCGCCAACGAACTCTCCTTTGAGGACCTCAAGGGCAGCGAAGAGTTCCACATGCACGCCGAAAAAGATCTCAACATCAACGTCGAGAACAATCGCCAGGTCTTCATCGGCAACGAGCAGCACATCACCGTGAACAAGGACCAGTTTGAGACCCTCAAGGGCAACACCAACCGCAAGATCACCAAGGACTGCATGGACGAGATCGATGGCGACCTGCACGTCGCGGTCAAAGGAGCCGAGACCCGCCACACCACCGGCAAGAAGGATGAGGCCATCGACGGCGACAGCTCGCTCGCCGTCAGCGGCGCCGCCAACATCAGCCTCTCGCAGGCCTGCAACGAAAAGATCGGCACCACCTACTCCCTGCAGGTCGGCCAGAATTCCTTCAACAAGACCGGCATGCTGCACGTCGTCGACGCTGGGCAGGAGCTGCATCTGAAAGGCGGCATGATGACCGTGCTTGAGGGTGGCCAGGGCGTCTGCATCTCCGGCCCGGGCGGCTTCATCACCATCACCGAAGCAGGCATCATGATCCAGGGCATCATCGTCATGATCAACAGCGGCGGGGCCCAGCTGCCCGGCTCGCCCGGCATGCCGGAGAGCCCGCAGGCCCCAGGCTCCCCCAAGAGCCCGACCGATGCCACCCTGCCCCCGCGCCACGATATCCAGTAGCCAGCCACCCAGTACCCAGTCAAGGGAGCGAACACCAGCATGGGCATGCCAGCCTGCCGCATCGGCGATCTCACAGAGCACGGCGGCACCATCATCCTCGGCTTCCCCACGGTCCTGATCGGCGACATGCCTGCGTCGAGGATCGGCGATATGCACGTGTGCCCCATGATCACCCCCGGCGTGCCCCCGATCCCCCACGTGGGCGGCCCTTTCATCCTTGGCTCCCCCACCGTGCTGGTCGGCTTTATGCCCCAGTCCCGTGTCACGGACACGCTGGTCTGCGTAGGTCCGCCAGACCAGGCAGTGCTGGGCTGCGAGACGGTCCTGGTGGGCATGGCCGGCGGCGCCGGCGCTGCTGGTGCTGCCGCCGGCGCCGCCGCAGCCGGAGGCGCACCCGCCGCCGCCGCAGCCGCGGCCGGGGCCTCTGACGCGGCCAACAGTACGCCCCCCACACCGAAGCTCTCCGTCGCCACGCAACAGGCCGATGGCAGCGTGCAGACCGCAGCCACCGGACCCGCAGCGCTGCCGCCCATCACTCTCAAGCAGCCCGGCTGGCCTGACCTGCCACCCGAGAATACGGCCACCTTCCAGAGCGTCCAGCCCGCAACCGTGCTCCCCGGCACGCAGCTCTACGCACCCGGCGACGCCGACGCAAGCGGCCAGAACAGCTACTGGAGCACCGCGCCCCCGGACCCTTCCACAACCAACAGCACCAGCGCCGATCCCAACCCTCCCGATCCCTCGGCGGACCCCGGCAGCAGTTCCGCCGCACCGTCCGGCGCCGACTCCTCCGCCACCGCTCCCGAACCCTCGAGCAGCTCCCCCAGCAGCAGCAGCGATGCGGCCCCGGCTCCTGCCCCGGCCGCCACTCACGTCCAGGTCCTTACCGTCAGCTCCGCCGCCGGGCTCAAGGCCTGGGCCGGCCAGCCAGCCGCAGCCGCCGGCCCAGCACCCATGCAGGTGTGGACACCCGCCGCTGTCGCCCAGGCCGCTGGCAGCACCCAGGTCTACCGCCTGTCCGGGGGAGGGCGCTAGATGAGCGCTCCCCCGGCCATCCTCATCGCGCAGTTTGACCGGCTGGTCGAGCGCCTGACCGCGCTCCATGGGGCCATCCAGCAGGCGCAGCCGCCAGGTGGCCCCCACGCCGCGCAGTGGACCCGCACCGCCGCCCAGCTGCAGCAGGAGCTGAAGCGACTCTCGGCGCTCGGCCTGTGGCTCTCGGTCGCGCCCGCAAGCGACGCTGACTCCGCTCCCCGGGTCACCGCGCATGTTCTCTTGAAGAGCACCGCCGTGCGCCTCACCCAGCTCGCCCGCAGCCACGATGGACTCTCTGTCCGCCACGCCAGCGCCGCCGCAGCCGAGCAGATCGGCATCCACCGCCGTTCCGTAGTCTTCGCCGCCTGGCAGTTCCTTGAGTCTCTGGAAAAATCCACCGGCGCCCCCTCGACCCACCCGCCAGCGAGCGCCCCGTGAGCGCGGCCCACGCTCCGCTGCGCTGGCAGATCCCCCAGGTGCCCGCCCACTGGCAGGTGGTGCCGGGCTGGGGCGTTCGTGGAGTGGCAGAGCATGCCGCCGGCAGCAACATCTGCCTCACCGAAGACGTCCTCCTGGCCGGCAAGCTGCTTCAGCCCTACGTGCAGGTACAGATCAGGCTCATGCGCAGGAACTTCGCCGAGCCCCAGTTTGCCGGGCCCTCCCCCACCGAGCTGCTGGCGGCCGCAGAGGTCGAGGAGGGCTCGCTCCTGCTCATCCGCCACGCTCCCGCAGCCGGCAGAGAGCTGGTCCAGCTGCAGGTGTACGCGCGCATCCAGACCTGGATCGGCATCGCCACCCTCACCACCGTCAAGCAGAACGTCGGTGCCCTGCGCAAGGACTTCGAGATGTTCCTAGCCGCCTTGCGCGTCTCCCCCGCAGGCGGTGCAAACTGATAGAGTTAGAGCGTTTTCAAAGGGCCGCATACGCGAGCTGCGTAACCATCGCGACTACGCTTGCGCGCCGCACGAGCCACGGATCGCCTTCATCGCTGTCATCAACTATCGGCCTGATGCCCGGCCGCCAGAACAGAAACGCAAGGGTGGGATGAACAGGGCGGAGCAGCAGCAGGAACGACTCGAATCCGTGATCGGCAGCAAGTACGAACTGCTGTGCCGCATCGGCGGCGGCGGCATGGCCCAGGTGTACCTCGCCCGGCACCGCATGCACGGCGGCTTCTTCGCCATCAAGGTGCTGGCCGAGCACCTGGCCCAGGACCCCAGCATCGTCGGCCGCTTTGAACAGGAAGCGCGCATGGCCGCCTCCCTCGCCTCCCACCCCAACATCGTGCCCATCTTCGACATCGGCGAAGGCGACGGCCTGCACTACCTCGTCATGCAGTTCATCGCCGGCGAGGACCTGGCCAGCCTGGTGCGGCGCGAAGGGCGTCTGGCGCCCGTCGCCGCCGCCAACGTCATCGCCCAGGCCGCCGAGGCGCTCTCCTGCGCCGAGGCCAAGCGCATCGTCCATCGCGACCTCAAGCTGGCCAACATGCTGCTCGACGAGGGCGGCCGGGTCAAGCTGCTGGACTTCGGCATCTCCAAGATCACCGACATCGCCGACGGCCTCACCCGCCCCGGAGAGAGCCTGGGCACGCCCTACTACATGAGCCCGGAACAGATTCGGGGCGAGGGCTGCGACATCCGCAGCGATCTCTACTCGCTCGGGGTGGTCTTCTTTGAGCTGCTGGCCGGCCGGCGCCCCTTTGAGAATGAGTCCGCCACAGCCATCCAGATGGCCCACCTGGCCACCCCGCCGCCCTCGCTGCTGGTGCTTGACCCGGCACTGCCGCCGGCCTGCGACGACATTGTGCAGAAGCTCCTGGCCAAGCAACGGGAAGACCGCTACCAGAGCACCGCTGCGCTGCTCGAGGACCTGCACGCCCATGGCGCAACGGCCGGCCCCGGCACCCTGCGGCCGCACGTGGACCCGACACTCGTCGCAGCCATGCAGCGAGCGCCTGCGCCACTCCGGGCCGCGCCGCCCGCAGCCAGCCAGCCCGCTTCGGCTCCGCTTGATCGGGCGCTCGAGCCGGCTGCCTGGCGCGGGGACGCGACTGCCGTCGCTACCCCTCCGCCTTCGCACCAGCCCTCCGCCCTGGCCCAGACCTACGCGCCTGCCCCGCAGGCGCTGGTGGCTTCCTTGCCCGCGCAGCAGGTGCCGGCCCCGCAGAAAACGCCCCCCAAGCCCAAGGTTGTACTCCTCGCCGTCTCCACCCTGGTCCTGCTGCTCGCCGCCGCAGCCGGAGGGTTCCTGATGCTCCGCTCCCGGCGCCCCTCGCCGCCATCCCAGCCGGCCACCTCTGCCGTTGCCGCCCTGCCCTCGGTCCTGGCGGACGAGCATGGACGCATGCTCCTGGTCGCCGCAGGCCCGTTTGCCTTCGGGCGCCCCGCAGGCACCACCGCCGCCACCCCCGGCGACCCCTCGCAGCAGATCACGCTCCCCGCCTTCTACATCGACGAGACAGAAGTGCCCGTCTCCGAATACCGGCGCTTCTGCAGGAGCACCGGCCACCCGGAGCCGGCCAGCCCCCAGGCGGATCCCGATCAGCCCGTAACCAACGTCTCCTGGGAAGATGCAGAGGCTTACGCCCGCTGGGCCGGCAAGCGGCTGCCCACACGAGAGGAGTGGGAGAAGGCCGCCCGCGGTACCGACGGCCGCCCCTTCCCCTGGGGCTCAGAGCCGTGGACCGAGGGCGTGCCCGCGCATCTTGAAGCCGTCACCGCTGAGCCGTCCCGGCGCAGCCCCTACGGAGCGTATAACATGGCCGGCAACGCCTGGGAGTGGACCGCGAGCCAGGACGCGGCAGGTCAGCGCGAGTTCGACGACATGCGCCGCGTACTGGGCAGCGACCAGTTCTCGCACCAGTGGTACACCATCAAGGGCGGCAGCTTTTCTCCCGGAGGCAGCGCAGGCTTTGCCTCCTACCTGCGTCGTGGCTTCCCATCCGACGGCAAGTCCCCCTGGATCGGCTTCCGCTGCGCAAAGGACGCGCCGCCTTCCTGACGCAAGGCAACTCACGTCACGGCCCCGCAGCCATGGCGAAGCTCTCAAAGAAGGGAACTCATGAAGATACGCAACGTCTTCGCTCTACCTCTGGCGGCCTTGCCGCTCTGCTTCGCCATCGCCCAGCAGGGCCACGGCACCGCGCGCGACGCCTTCTGGTCCGCCAGCGACCTGATCTCCGTCACGCCCAACCCGGCCGCGCACCCACACAGCGCCGCCACTCACAAGCCTCATGTGGCCGCTGCGTCGGGCACGTCCGCCAGCACTCCCTCCGGCGCTCCCGCGGAGGAGATGGCCAGCACCAGCGAGCCGCCACGCCCCAGGCGCGGCATCCTGCTCGCCAGCGCCAACGGCTACGGCGCCGCGCCTCACCTGCTGCGCGCCTCTGAGAGCCGCCTGGGGCTCCGCTACTCCGTGCTGCTGCGCGGCCCCGACGGCCAGTACGCAGAGGTGCGCCCCGGCACCACCTTCCACAGCGGCGACCACATCCGCCTTAGCCTCATGTCGAATGAGCCCGGCTACCTCTACGTCATCCAGCAGGGATCCTCCGGCAACTGGTCCCCCATCTTTCCTCCCCCGGGCATGGACACCAGCAGGATCGATCAGGGCAAGCTGCAGGAGGTGCCGGACGGCACGCGCGCCTTCAGCTTT
>DASWUY010000473.1:0-1703 GCA_036401435.1 Acidobacteriaceae bacterium
TGGTGCTTCAGGAACGTGAGTCCCATGGAGAGCGGAACCACCGAGACAAAGAAGAGATAGCGCCCCAGCAGCACAGCGGTGAAAGCTGTAGCGACGGATAACCAGGGCAGCGGGGCCTGCAGAAACAACGGCGTGGCCAGGGCCGTCAGCCAGGAGAGCGCGACCATCCACCACAAGGATTCACCGCGCAGATGATTGAACGACGCGCGCGATTCGAAGTTGCCGGATGCGCGCAGACGCGCGACGCGCACGGCCTGATTGAGCACCCAGGCTGCGGAGAAAACAGCTGCGGGACGGGCACTCCAGAGCAGCTCTGCAGGTTGCAGGTGCAGGCCGAAACGCAGGCCGAGCGGCGCCAATGCGGTCGCCGGCTGATGAATCGCGCTGGCTAACGCGGAGCCGAGCAGGCCTGCTGACAGCAGGAAGTCGAGCGGCGTGTGCACCATGTTCCACGAGGGCCTCGCTTTGACGAGGTAGATATAGGCGCTTGCCAAGGTGCCGCACAGACCGAAGAGCATCGCAGCCCACGCGGCTGGCTGAGTGAGATCGCCCAGCCTGGTGAAGCCCAGGGCTCCAGCCCAGGCAGACAGCGTGCATGTACCGATCGCGACGAAGAACAACGAGAAGAAGAGCACCTCCCGGCTGAGCCAGGAGCGACGCCACATCTTCAGCGCCCGCCAGGCGTAGGCTGGACGGCCGAGATGGAATACCGAGATGTTGAGCGCGCAGGCGGTGAGCAAGGCCAGCAACGTGATGCTGATCACGTCCAGACCGCGGCCGAGTACAAGCACACAGAGCGTACCGAAGGTGGCCTGCATCGCCGTTGTCATCAGCACGAGCGAAGCGTGGGCGTGCTCGAGCTGAATGTTGCCGTTGTCGACGCGCTCCAGCCAGGCGCTGGAGTGTTCGGGGAGTGTCACCCGTGTTGTAGAGATCGTCTGTCCCGCAGGCGGCAGCCCGGGCGAGTCAGCGGCTGCAAAGTTTGCGCGCCACTCGATCATGTTGACGATCTCAATCTGAATGGCCTCCTCGGGACAGGCGTTCACGCAGGCAGGCTCCAGGTCGTCCAACAGGCGCCCGCGGCACATGTCACACTTGCCCACCACGCCACGTTCCGGGTTGAACTGGGGCACGGAGTAGGGGCAGTTCCAGACGCAGTACTGGCAGCCGATGCAGGCGTCTGCAGAGTGCATCACAATGCCGGTCAGCGGGTCTTTGGTGTAGGCGTCTACAGGGCAGCCGCGCAGGCAGTCTGCGGTGAGGCAGTGATTGCAGCCCATGGACAGGTAGGTGCGCTGCGTGTCCGGGTAGGTTCCACCTTCAAGCTCGCCGACGCGACGCCACTTGATCTCGGCCGGGTTGCCGTTCTGCTCGTTGCAGGCGACCTCGCAGGAGCGGCAGCCGATGCATTTGGTCATGTCGAAGTGAAAGCGATACTGCTCGCCGTTCTGCAACGGCCGGTCAGGGATGAGCCTGCCCGATGCTTCTTCGGGTGCATCGATGTGGCTGTGAAGGGTCAGGCGGACGAGTTCTTCGTTGCCTGTTTCCACTGCGCGCTCTTGAAGAGGAAGTGCCACGTAGACTCCGAAAGGACGATTGCTGCTGGTGTGTGTTGCGAAAGTTCTGCTTGCGTAGATCAGTACACGTCGCGGTGATAACGGCCCGTATCGTGCATTGTGGAGACGTAGTCTTTGGCCGATTCC
>DASWUY010000474.1:0-9017 GCA_036401435.1 Acidobacteriaceae bacterium
GCAGTGGATGATTCTCGATGTCATCCCGGTTATCCCGCCGGAGCTGCGCCCGCTGGTTCCGCTCGACGGCGGACGCTTTGCGACCTCTGATCTGAACGATCTCTATCGCCGCGTGATCAACCGCAACAACCGCCTCAAGAAGCTCATGGACCTCCATGCGCCTGAGGTGATCGTGCGCAATGAAAAGCGCATGCTGCAGGAGGCGGTGGACGCGCTGTTTGACAACGGTCGTCGCGGCCGCGTGCTGCGCGGCGCGAACAACCGGCCCTTGAAGTCGCTCTCGGACACGCTGAAGGGTAAGCAGGGCCGCTTCCGGCAGAACCTTCTGGGCAAGCGCGTCGACTACTCCGGCCGTTCGGTCATCGTGGTTGGGCCGGAGTTGAAGCTGCACCAGTGCGGCCTGCCGAAGAAGATGGCGCTTGAACTGTTCAAGCCGTTCATCTACCACCGGCTGGAGCAGACCGGCCACTGCACCACCATCAAGCAGGCCCAGGAGATGGTCGAGATGCAGGAACCGATCGTCTGGGACATCCTTGAGGAAGTCATCAAGGATCACCCGGTGCTGCTGAACCGTGCGCCAACGCTCCACCGCCTGGGTATTCAGGCGTTTGAGCCGGTGCTCGTCGAAGGCAAGGCGATCAAGATCCATCCACTCGTCTGCACGGCGTTCAATGCCGACTTCGACGGCGACCAGATGGCTGTGCACATCCCGCTGTCGCCTGAGGCGCAGGTAGAAGCGAGCGTGCTGATGCTCGCCTCGCATAACATCCTTTCGCCCGCGTCCGGTCAGCCGATCACGGTTCCGACCCAGGACATGGTGCTTGGTCTCTACTACCTGACCAAGGCGAAGAAGGGTGCCAAGGGGGAAGGCCGCGTCTTCGCGAACACCGAAGAAGTGCTGATGGCGCTTGAGGCAAAGGAAGTCGAGACGCTGTCGCCGATCCGCCTGCGGTTTACAGGGCCTGTGCTCGACATGACGACGGCCTATGACGACCAGGACCTGACGCACACCGAGCCGGTGCAGTACGACAAGCAGTACATCACGACGACCGTGGGCAGGGCGATCCTGAACGACGCGCTGGCCGATGGCATGCCGTACGTGAATGGGCTGCTGAAGAAGAAGGGCATCGGGCAGCTGGTGAACTACTGCTACCTGAACCTGGGTCTGGAGACGACGGTCAAGATGCTTGACCGCATCAAGGACCTCGGCTTCCGGTTTGCCACGCGCTCCGGTCTGTCGGTGGGGCTCGATGACATGGTTATTCCTGACTCAAAGTACCCCGTGGTGCGGGAGGCGGAGAAGCAGGTGGTAGCGGTGACGCAGCAGTATCTTGACGGCGCGATCACGAACGGTGAGCGCAACAACAAGGTGATCCAGCTGTGGTCGTCTGTCACCGAGCGCGTGGCAGATGAGATGTTCAACAACATGAAGAACGCGGACAAGGAAGGAGCCATGAACCCGATCTACATCATGGCTGACTCCGGCGCCCGTGGTTCCAAGCAGCAGATTCGCCAGCTTTCGGGCATGCGCGGATTGATGGCGAAGCCTTCAGGCGAAATCATCGAGACGCCGATCACGGCGAACTTCCGTGAGGGGCTGACGGTGCTGCAGTACTTCATCTCAACCCATGGCGCGCGTAAGGGTCTGGCAGACACGGCGCTGAAGACGGCGGACTCAGGCTACCTGACTCGCCGGCTGGTGGACGTGGCACAGGACGTCATTGTCTCGGAGATGGATTGCGGTACCTCGGATGGCATCTACGTGATGCCCATCATCGAGTCGGGTGAGATTATCGAGCCGCTGCGCGACCGTATCATCGGCCGCGTCTCGCTCGAGAAGATCAAGGACTACGAGGGCCAGGTGATCGTCGAGATCAACCAGGACATTACCGAGGAGCTGGCTTCGGCGATCCAGGCTGCAGGTATCGAGCGGGTGAAGATTCGTTCGGTGCTGACCTGCGAATCCAAGCGCGGCGTCTGCATCCACTGCTACGGGCGCAACCTTGCTTCCGGCCGCATGGTGGAGCTGGGCGAGGCGGTCGGTGTAATTGCGGCGCAGTCCATCGGCGAGCCGGGCACGCAGCTTACGATGCGCACCTTCCACATCGGTGGCACCGCGTCGCGTGTCAACGAGCAGTCCAAGCTGGACGCGAAGAACGTCGGCACGGTGCGCTTCATCAACGTGGTCAGCGTGAAGTCGAAGCACGGCGACACGGTGGCGATGAACCGTTCAGGATCGGTGGCGATCATCGACGATCGGGGTCGCGAGAAGGAGCGCTACCAGCTGGTCTACGGCGCGAAGCTCAAGGTCACCGAAGGGCAGCAGGTCACGCTCGGGCAGGAGCTTGCCGAGTGGGATCCGTATACCTTCGCCATCCTCACCGAGGTTGGTGGGACTGTGCAGTTCAAGGACCTGCAGGAAGGCATCACTCTGAACGACGAGGTGGACGAGGTCACTGGTCTCTCCCGTCTCGTGGTTGCGGATGCGCCGGATGAGAAGCGGCAGCCGGCCATCATGATCAAGGCAGACGGCAAGAAGGACAAGCGGTACCTGATGCCGAGCCGCGCTCACCTGATGGTGCAGGACGGCGAAGAGGTCTTCCCCGGCGACATCCTGGCGAAGATTCCGCGCGAGACCACGCGTACCAAGGACATCACCGGCGGTCTGCCGCGGGTGGTCGAACTCTTCGAGGCCCGCAAGCCTCGCGAGACGGCAATCATCTCGGAGATTGAAGGCACGGTGCGCTTTGGCGAAGTAGCCAAGGGTCAGCGCAAGATCTACGTTACGGCGGAGAACGGCGAGGAGAAGGAATACTCGGTGCCGCGTGGCGTCCACGTCAACGTACAGGAAGGCGAGAAGCTGCGTGCCGGCGATCCGTTGATGGACGGACCGCTGAACCCGCATGACATCCTCGCGGTGCTGGGTGAGAATGCGCTGCAGGCGTTCCTGGTGAACGAGATCCAGGAAGTGTATCGGCTGCAGGGTGTGACCATCTCGGACAAGCACATCGAGACGATCGTGCGGCAGATGCTGCGCTGGGTGAAGATTGAAGAGGTCGGGGACTCGGGCTTCCTGCTGGAACAGCAGGTGGACCGCTTCCGCTTCAAGATCGAGAACGACCGCATCTCGGCGGAAGGTGGGCGTCCGGCGGTTGGCCGGCCCCTGCTGCTCGGCATCACGAAGGCGTCGCTCTCGACCGACAGCTTCATTTCGGCAGCCAGCTTCCAGGAGACCACGCGTGTGCTTACCGAGGCGTCGATCAATGGCGCGGTCGATAACCTGCGCGGCCTGAAGGAGAACGTGATCGTCGGGCGCCTGATCCCGGCTGGCACGGGCATGGAGTACTACCGCAACATTCAGCTCTCGCCAGAGCTGGAAGAAGCGGCAGCCCGCGTGCAGCAGGAGGTCCAGGCGCAGCATGAAGCCGAAGAGCGCGAGCTCGAGATCATGCGGCAGGAAGGCGAAGCGGAAGAGATGGCGGCCGAGTAACACTCACCGCCAAGCTCAGCCAGTCCCAAGCGCAGCAACGAAGGAAGGAGCCCGGATGACCCGGGCTCCTTTTTCTTTTGCGGAGGGGACTCCGCACACATCGTGCGAGCAGGCTGCCTTAGCCCCGGCCTCCGTGCACGCGCTTCGACACCCTCGTGGTGAGCGTGCTTTTGGCAGGGGCGGGAGCATCAAGCCGTTTGCTGGCGCCTGGTCTGTGCATTGCGTCGATGAATGACCACCAGGCGCACGCCTAGCGCGAGCGAGCCACCGATGACCGTCGAGACGGCGCGGCGATGAGCGATCTCAGGACCGGGGACGTTTGCGAGCGAGAGAAGAAAGACGATGTAGGAGGTCAGGGCGATGCTGAAGAGGGCGTAATTCACGTGCAGGGTGCTGTAAGAAAGCCAGGTGAAGAGCACGACGAAGGCGGCGAGGACCGGGGGCGCAGGATGCACGTGGACGAGCAGGATGCTTGCCAGCACGGCGCCCGTAAGCGTGCCGACCGTGCGAGCGACAGCGCGGTTGGTGGTGTCGGCGATGCCGGGGCGTAGCACCAGGAGCGCGGTCATGGGAATCCAGTAGCCACTGGCGAAGTGGAGGCGGCGGTAGACTTCGGTGGAGATAGCAAGGACCACCGCCAGGCGCACCGAGTAGGGCAGGGCGGAGTTGCGCAGCTGACGTGTGCGCACAGACTGGATGGCGGCGAGGTAGGTGGCGCGGAAGGCCTGCTCTTCATCGCGGACGTACCGTGCAAGCGCGCGGAGGTGCGTGCCGAGCTGGGTGAAGGTGCGCAGGATGAGCGCAGAGCAGAGCAGTTGCACAACGCCGCCGGCGAGAATGAGCGCCGCACGGATGGCCGCGTTCCTGGGTGAGAAGGGGAAGGCCGAGGCAACCAGCAGAGTGACGACACACTGCTGGCCGACCCAGCTGTAGGCTGCATCGCGAACCGAGAGCATGCCGTAGCCGAAGCCGAAGAGGGAAGCGATGAGGACGAGCGAGAAGTTGCCATGGCCGGCGACCATGCCGATGAACGTGCAGAGGCTCATGCCGAGCGAGACAAAGATCATGGGGACGAGCGGCGTTCCGTCCACGGTCTGCTTGGCGCCAAAGCCCGTGGTCATGGCGCCGCCAGCGGCGATCATGCCCGCCGCAGGATGACCTGCGGCGAGGCCGACGCCGAGGCATAACGCGACAGCGATGGTGAAGAAGAGGTCTTCGCGAAAAGAGGCCAGCTCCCAGTGAAAGACGTAGCTGTCGCTGAGCAGGCGGGCGGATAGAGGGGCCTCTGTATCCGGGGCGGAAGCCATCTCGGGAGCGGGTGTGGGAGCCTCTGCACCGTCAGTGGCCTGGCGAGTGTCAGGAAGGATTGGGGGCGACTCAGGCAGGGAGCTCTCCGCGAGTGGCCGGCGTGGTTCCGCCGCCGCGGGTCAAGGCGCTTTCGGTAACACTCTCCGTGACACCGATGAAGGCCTGCAGCCAGGCCGCGAGGTCAAAGCGGCGCACCTGGTTGCGGAGCCACAGCATGCGCCGTCGCTGGTCTGCGGGCTCCATGGTGACGGCGGTGGCAAGAGCCTCGGCTACTTCATTCTGGTCGTAGGGGTTCACGAGCAGCGAGCCGCGCTTGTTGAGCTCCGAGGCGCTGCCCGCAAATTCACTCAGGATGAGGATGCCATCGTTCGCGAGGCGGCAGGCGCAGTATTCCTTTGCGACGAGGTTCATGCCGTCCTTGAGTGGGGTAACTAGGGCGACGCGCGAGGTGCGGTAGAGCGCCAGCAGCTCGGTACGATCGAGGTTGCGGTGGATGTAGTTGATGGGGACCCAGCCCGGTTCGGCGAACTCGCCGTTGACCTGGGCGATCAAGCGCTCGATGTCGGACTTGAGGAGCTGGTAGCCGGGAATGGTTTCGCGGCTGGGGACGACGATCTGGACCAGGCAGGTGCGGCGGCGGTGCTGGGGATACTTGCGCAGGAAGAGGCCGTAGGCCTTGATGCGCTCGGGAATGCCCTTGGTGTAATCGAGCCGGTCGATGCCGAGGATGGTGGTGACGTCGCCGAAGAGGTGGCGCAGTTCGGTGACGCGGCGGCGCACCTCATCCGAATCCGCGGCCTGGACAAAGTCGTTGTAGTCGATCGAGATAGGAAAGGCGCCGATCAGCGTTTCGCGGGCCCCATCGCGGACCATGCGGGCCTCTCCGTGGCGGGTGATCTCGAGATGAGGCATAAAGCTGCGCAGGCAGGCGATCAGGTTGCGCTGGTCGCGCGCTGTCTGCAGTCCGACGACGTTGTGTGCGAGCAACCCTTCGAGAACGGCCTTGCGCCAGGGGAGCTTTTCAAAGATGTCTGGCGGTGGAAAGGGGATGTGAAGGAAGAAGGCGAGCCTGGCTCGGGGCATCTTCTTGCGCAGGATGGGAGCGATCTGCATGAGCTGGTAATCGTTGATCCAGATGAGGGAATTCTTGTTGGCGACGGTGGCAGCGCACTCGGCGAACTTGCGGTTCACGCTGAGGTAGAAGTCCCAGTAGCTGGGGTCGAAGTTGCAGCGGGACTGAAGATCATGGAAGAGGGGCCAGACGATCTCGTTGGAGAAGCCTTCGTAAAACTTGGCCTGCTCCTCGGCGGTGAGGAAGAGCGGCTCATACCGGTAGTGGTGCTCGCGAGAGAGGGCGGCCAGTTCCTCGGGGATGCGCGGGTCGTGCTCGGTGCCGGCGCTGCCGACCCAGATGCCGCCATGCTCGCGGAGCAGCGGTTCAAGGGCGGTGACCAGGCCGCCGCTGCTGGCTTTGACGCGGAGTTGATCCTTCTCTTTCTCAAAGGAAAGAGGCAGCCGGTTGGATACGATTACCAGTTCTCTGTCCATGCTTGTCTACCCTGCTTTGTCCTCTGCAGCCGGCCAGGCGGCGATGCCTAAAAGATACTGTAAGCTCGGCTGCGGCCGTGCCGTGAGTTTAGGTGCCTGCGCTGACGGCGCGAAGCCAGTCGTCCAGGAAGCCCAGCAACTGCGCGGGCGGGCGCAGCCAGTAAGAGGCGAGCGAGGCTCGTGGCTCCTCTCGCACCAGCAGAGAGAGGCCCCGCGTGCCGAGCGCCCCAAAGGCATCCTCGTCTGTCGTGTCGTCGCCAAGGTAAGCCGCGACTAGCCCGGCCGGCTCGAGCCCTGAGGCGGGTCGCAGAAGCTGCTCAACGGCATGAGCCTTGGTATGGTCGTTGGCACGCAGCTCCAATCCCGATTCAAAGGGAAGGATGGAGAGTGTACCCGCGCTCGTGTGCATGGCGAAGATGGTACCCGCGGCCTCGGCCAGGGCTGTTTGTTCTGATCGCGAGAGGCTGCGCCAGTGCACAGCGATGCTGGCGGCTTTGCGCTCGATGGCGCGTTCCCAACCGGCGGTTGCGAGCTCCGCGGCGGCTGTGTCAAGCGCCTCACGCACGGGCGGGCTGGGCTGCTCGAGCCGGTAGCCGCCGCTGGCGCTGCGGTGCTCGCGGCCATGTGACCCGAAGAGTTCCAGCTGCGAGGCGAGCGGGAGGAGGGTGATCAGCTCGGCGACAGGCCGGCCGGAGACCAGGGCCAGCTTGCTGCGCGGCTGCGCGGCGATCTTCTCCAGGCGCTCGGCAACACCGGAGTAGGGAACAGCCTGCATCTTGTCCGCCTTAAAGGGAGCAAGGGTCCCGTCGTAGTCGCAGATCAACAAGCAGTGGTCTGCGACGGCTAGGCGCGGCCAAAAAGACGCATGCTCCTGGCGGGCATTGATCCAGGCTGCGGGAAGGGCAAGGGGCGCGGCAGCGGGGGGCTGAGGCGACGGTGGGGAGGAGTTGGGCTCGCTGATCACTAATGTCTCTAGATGCAGGTGGTTCGCGGAAGGAGCAGCCGACGAGGAACTCGGCACAGGCATCGCGCGCTGCACCAGCATCGAAGAGCGCATGCAGCGCGTGGGCACAGCGGGCTGGTCTCTGCCAGCCGGCACAAAGGGCGAAGGGAGCCACCTGTTCCGCTACTCGCGTGTGCTGCCTTGTGCAGAGATCAACTCGAGCTTTCATCGCAGCCATCGGGCCAGCACCTGGGCGCGGTGGGCTGCGGAGACGCCAGACGAGTTCCGGTTCTCGATCAAGGCACCGAAGACGATCACCCACGAGGCAAAGCTGCAAGCTACGGAGAGCCTGTTCCGAGCCTTTCTGGAGCAGATTGAGCCCCTAGGAGCGAAGGCCGGGCCTGTGCTGCTCCAGCTACCGCCGTCGCTTGGCTTTGAAGAGCTCGTGGCGCAGGAGTTTCTCCCTATGGTGCGAACGCTCTACACGGGAGAACTGGCGCTCGAACCCCGTCATGCGAGCTGGTTGACGGCCGCTGCTGACGCACTGCTGGTCGCCCACAGGGTAGCGCGGGTGGCGGCCGATCCTGCAAAAGGCGGGGAAGAGGCTGGCCGCCCGGGCGGGGACCGAAGCCTGGTCTACTACCGACTCCACGGGGCGCCACGCACCTACTACTCAAGCTACGACGAGGAGTTTCTGGACAGCTTGGCGTCGAAAGTCGCAGGGTGCGAGAATGCGTGGGTCATCTTTGACAACACAGCGCTGGCGCAGGCATACGGGAACGCGCTCTCTCTGCGGTCACGAATGACGGGCGGGCTGTAGGCGCTTATGTGAGAGGGTGAGCGGACGGGCAGAGTGTGGAGGCGCGGGCCGGGATCGAACCGGCGCATAAAGGTTTTGCAGACCTCTCCCTTACCACTTGGGTACCGCGCCAAACAGGGAAGGTCAGGGTTCGGGAAGAGCCGCTCGGAAGTGCCGGGCGCTCGCCACTGCCCCAACCGACGTGTGCGATCTAGGCCAACTGGAGCGGGAGACGGGACTTGAACCCGCGACCCTCGCCTTGGCAAGGCGATGCTCTACCACTGAGCTACTCCCGCTTGAAGTACAGAGTCGAGTCTATCGAAGGGCGTGGACAGGGTCAAATGGCGCCTGCGCCATGGGAAGAGTGTGGAAGAAGGAGGAGCCGGCTAAGACTATCCGGGAGGGTGGGGCGGGAATTGTCGCGAATCGAGGCGGTATTCTTTGCAATAATGAAGCGGCAGCGCAATCCACACGATAGCTCGCTGCGTTCTTCGTGCAAGCACCACCATCCCCCTTGAACGAGAATTCTTGATGACACATCTGGGAACCATGCTGACTGCGGTCGCCTCGGCCGCACTCCTCGTTTGCTCTGCGCCTGCGTATGCAGGAGGCAGCAGCTGGGCTAACACAGCGACACAGGCTATCTCGCTTTCAGAACTTTTCTCGGCCAGCGATCTGGGCGCACTGTCCGCATCGCAGCCGATGACGATAAGAGTTGCCCTGCAGGTGCAGAACAAGGCCGCACTGCTCAGCTTCGTCACGGCGGTCGCCGACCCTGCGAACCCCGCATACGGGAAGTTCTTGACACCGCAGCAGTTTACGGCGCAGTATGCGCCCACCACCGCGCAGGTACAGCAGGTGGTCAGCTATCTGAAGGGCGCGGGGCTGTCTAACATCACCGTTGAGCCGAATAACCTGATGATCACCGC
>DASWUY010000475.1:0-11089 GCA_036401435.1 Acidobacteriaceae bacterium
CCGATGGCATCCCGCCGGCGAGGCACCTGTCCCACCCTCGACCTTCATCCCCCTCGCCGAGGACGCGGGTCTCATCTCCGCCCTCGGGCAGCTGGTGCTCGAGAAGGTCTGCTTCCAGATCGCTGCCTGGAGGCGGTTTGGCCTGCCCTTCGGCCATGTCGCCCTCAACCTCTCCCCCAAGCAGCTTGAGGAGCCAGGCTTCCTCGCCTCGCTTGACGACACCATGCAGCGCTTTGGCATCGATCCTCGCTGGCTCGCGCTCGAGATCACCGAAAGCGCCTACGCCGCGGACGATCAGGTTATGGCCGCCCTCCTCGACAGCTTCCGCGAGCGCCGCATTGCCGTCTCTCTCGACGATTTCGGCACCGGCTACTCCTCACTCGGCCGCCTCCAGGGCCTGGCCTTCACCACGCTCAAGATTGACCAGATCTTCATCGGCAGGGTAGATGGATCGAACACCGGCTACCACGTCGTCCAAGCCATCATCAACCTCGCCCACGTGCTCGGCATGAAGGTCGTTGCCGAAGGAGTCGAGACCGCCGGCCAGCTTGAGGCGCTCAAGCGCCTCGGTTGCGACCAGATGCAGGGCTACTACTTCTCCCGTCCCATGCCTGCAGATGCCGTGCCGGAGTTCATCGAGAAGATGCTTTCCGAGAGGTTCAGCACCGCGCATGCCCCCACGCCGGCAGAGCTGCCCTGGCGTCAGCCGCACGCCCTGCTCGCCGCCGGCGCTGAGGCCGCTCCCACCGACGCGCGCTACCGCGCCAGGGCCATTCTCTAGCAGGCCAGCCCCGCACCACTCCGTCCTGCAGCTGGCGCAACCTGCGGGCACCATTGCATTGCCGCATCAACACGTATCCACCCCCGCCCCCCTCCCCTCCAGCACCTCGGAACAACAAGCGACCGTATATCTCCCATCCAATCTGCTACTGTCCTCTGCTGCTGGCTCTCCCGTGAACCGCTCGCGGCCAGACCCCTGGCTCTCGCCTCCTCAAGTGCGCAAGGCTTGAGCCCTTTCCCCACGAACCACCCTTCGAAGGAGACTCCTCAGATGAAAGCCCTCTGCTGGCACGGTAAGGAAGACGTACGAGTCGACACGGTTCCAGACGCCACCATCCAGCTTCCTAGCGACGCCGTCGTCCAGATCACCTCGACCGCCATCTGCGGCTCCGATCTTCACCTCTATGACGGCTTCATGCCGACCATGGAGTCCGGCGACATCCTTGGGCACGAGCCCATGGGCATCGTCGTCGCCGTCGGCAGCGAGGTCACCCGGCTCAAGGTCGGCGACCGCGTTGTCGTCCCGTTCACCATCTCCTGCGGCCAGTGCTGGTTCTGTCAAAAGACACTCTTCTCCCTCTGTGACACCTCCAACCCCAACAAGGAGATCGCCGCCAAGGCCATGGGCCAGTCCCCCGCCGGCCTCTTCGGCTACTCCCACATGCTGGGCGGATTCGCCGGCGGCCAGGCCGAATACCTCCGCGTCCCCTTTGCCGATGTCGGCCCCTTCAAGGTTCCCGAATCGGTTCCCGACGCGCAGGCGCTCTTCCTCTCCGACATCTTCCCCACCGGCTACATGGGTGCCGAGAACGCCGACATCGAACCCGGCGATACCGTGGCCATCTGGGGATGCGGGCCGGTCGGCCAGTTCGCCATCCAGAGCGCCTGGATGTTCGGCGCCGGCCGCGTCATCGCCATCGACGACGTGCCCGAGCGCATGGCCATGGCTAAAACTCACGGCAAGGCCGAGATCATCGACTTCAGCAAGGAAGATGTCCACGAGCGCCTCATGGAGATGACCAAGGGTCGCGGTCCCGACCGCTGCATCGACGCCGTCGGCACCGAGTCCCACGTCGGCACCTACTCGCTCGACACGCTGCTCGACAAGGTGAAGACCGCCGTCATGCTCGAAACCGACCGCCCCCACGTCCTGCGCTCCGCCATCATGGCCTGCCGCAAAGGGGGCACTATCTCGGTGCCCGGGGTGTACATCAGCCTGATCGACAAGATCCCCTTCGGCGCCGCCATGAACAAGGGCCTCACCTTCAAGATGGGCCAGACCCATGTGCAGCGTTATCTCCCCTCCTTGATGGAGCGCATCGAATCCGGCGCCATCGATCCCTCCTTCGTCATCACCCACACCGTGGCGCTCGAAGATGCCCCCGAGATGTACAAGACCTTCCGCGACAAGAAGGACGGCTGCATCAAGGTGGTGCTCCAGCCCGGCCTCGCACCCATGAGCGAGCGCCCACAGGCCTAAGCCTCCGCACAGCGACGGCGCGCGGGCCCGTACCCCGGCCTGCGCGCCCGCCGTGCCCATGCGGCCCCGCCCGTCTCCCGCTCCTATCTTGTTTGTGTGGGTTGTCCCGGTGGCTGCTCTAGCAGGGAGCGACTCTCAGCAATCCTCTGCCCGACACTTGAACCTCAAGCGCCTCGCCCGCCGCAGCCGCTACTTCGGCTCCGGCGAAGACGGCGCCTTGCCATTCTTCCCCGCCTCATCCTTGTGCGCGGCAAAGTACGCCGTCTGCTCGGCCAGCACCCGCTTGGCCTGCTCATAGCTGCTGGCTGCCGCGTCCAGCGCCGTCCTCCGGCTGAACTCGTAGGTCGGGTCCCCGGGCGCCTTGTGCAGCACCTCCGGCCACTTCGCGCTGGCATCGACGACTGCCTTCAGCGCCTTGCGCACATCCGCGTGCGCGGTCGCGTAGCTGTCGATGTTGTCCGACAACTCGTCCGTCAGCCGCGTGAACTCCTCCAGCTTGGCCCGCAGCTCTGCCGGCCGATTGTTCTCGTGGCTGTCTACCGAGAGCTCACGGATTGCAGCCGTCCGCTCCTCCACGAACTTCAGGTACAGCTTGATGCGCTCCATCGGCCGGTCGCCCAGCTCCCGCACCTGGTCAGCCTGGCTCTCGGTCAAGGGATCGCAGCGTTGCTGGGCCAGCAGCGGCACCGAGATCGCGACCAGCATTGCCGTCACCAGCGCCGCCAGGGGCACCAGCCGCAGGCCGCGCAGCAATCCTTCGTTCCACATCGGCTTCTCCTCCTCGCCCGGTTTTCGCGTTACGGAGCCTCGCTGAAATCCACCGGCAGCTTGCAGCCCTGCTCGCTGCTCTGGCGCGCCAGCTCGATCAGCCGCGCCACGCACCACGCGTCCCGCACCGTCACCTGCAGCGCCGCGCGGCCCAGAATAGCATCCCGCACATTCGCATAGTAGCCGCGATAATCGCCCGGCAGAGTAGGCACCGGCTCAGGCGGCTTGCCCGGCAGTGTGAGCACGCCCCAGGCATGCGCCGCTTCCACGCCAAAGCCCGGCGTCTCAAACGAGTCGCCGCGTTTCAGCGCATCTTCCTGCGGGTCCAAGCCCCACTTCTCATAGCTGCCCAGCGCCCCGTGCAGGGTAAACCGCGCCCCCGCGCTCGCCGCCGCCAGCGTCGCGCACAGCCACACGCGCAGCCCCTGGTAGCGGGCCGGCGGCGCTCCCGGCGGCGCGTCATAGCTCAGCGCAATGTCAAATGCGTCGTCCACCGCGGCCTGCTCACGCGACCGCCGTACATCGGCCCACAGGGTCGTCGGCGTGCCAAACAGCGCCAGCGCCTGGTCAATCAGGTGCGGTCCCAGGTCGAAGAGGATCCCGCCGCCGGGCTCCCCGCTCTCCCGCCACGCTTCCAGTCGCGGCTCCAGCCGGTACCGGTCAAAGTGCGAGACCAGGTGCAGCGGCCGCCCCAGCCGACCCTCTTCGAGCAGCATGCGCACCGTCTGATAGTCCCCATCCCAGCGCCGGTTATGGTACGGGGCCAGGATCAGCCCGCGCTCCGCCGCGAGCCGGGCCATGGCCGTCGCATCTTCGCTTGAGAGCGCCAGCGGCTTGTCCACCACCACGTGGCGGCCCGCCCTCAGGCACTGCTCCGCCAGTCCCCGATGCGCCTTGTTCGGCGTAGCCACCACGCACAGGGTGATACTCGGGTCCTCCAGCATCTCGTCCACTGAGCGCGCTACCTTCGCCCGCGGATACGCCTCGGCCGCCTCGTCTCCCGACCGCTGCACGATCGAGGCCACCTCCATCCCCGGGGTCTGGTTGATGACCGCTGCGTGAAAGATGCGCCCTGCAAGTCCAAAGCCGACAACGCCGGCGCGGATTGTCTTACCCGTCTGATCCATGCACAGATGGATGCGCCACAGGGCGCAGGCGCGCCGAAGCCCCGCCAAGAAACTGGCGCCCTGCCGCGCCGATCAGCCTCACACAAGGGAAGGTACGGCCGCTGCCCGGCCCCCCGCCTACTGCACGTCCCCCGCCTCCAGGTGCGACTCCAGGAAGTACAGCTGCTCCTCCGCCTCCACCACCAGCTGCTTGAAGAAGTCTGAAGTCGGCTCATCCCCAATCTCGTCGATCTTGTCTGAAGCCTCCCGCAGTTCCGCGCAGTAGCGCCCTAGCGCATCGGCAAGCGCGCACACGTGGTCCATCCCCTTGATCAACTCCACGTTGTATTCGGGAATCTTTGAGACCATGGCAGCCTGGCGCACCGTTCCATTCGCCACGCCGCCCAACTGCGTCAGCCGCTCTGCAATTGCGTCGATATGGGGGAAGATGGCATCCGCCACACTGTCAAACACAAGGTGCAGTTGGTAGAAATTCACGCCCTTCACGTTCCAGTGGGCAAACTTGGCCTGCGAGTACATGTCCAGCGCCTCCGCCAGACGCTCCTGCATCACCTCCACCACCTTCTGCTTGGTCTCCGGTGCAAGCGCTACGCGGGTCTCATACATGCGCGTCACGGTGGTCGTCTGGGCCTCGGGAGCCGAGGCCTGCTTCGACGATTTCTTTGCTGGCATTTCCTTCACGCTCTGCGGCATTCTCTGTTTCCTCTTCGCTGGATTGTTCGGTTGACCGGCCGCCTGCCCGACACTCGCGCAGTGCGCAGCCCTCTTCAACCGTTACGTTCGACCACTGGCTACGATGCCACGCCTCGTCCCCCCGCGGCCGCTTGTGCCCACCCCGCTTTCAGCAAACGCGACACACGTTTCGCCCGCCTTCCGGACTGAGTACAATCGCAGCATGCAAGTCCGCTCCGCCAGCCGCGCCCTCTGCCTCACGATCGCCCTCGCCGGCTGTGCCTTTCTGCTGCACGCTCAGGACGAACATCGCGGGCGCAAGTACACCCCGCCACCCGCGGTCGCCCACATCACCGTGGTCGTGACCAGGGGCCTCAATAACAAGCCGGTCGAGGGCGCCGCCATCATCTTCCACCCCGAGCACAACGGCAAGGATCAAGGCAACCTCGAGGTCAAGACCAACGAGGAAGGCCGCGCCATCATCGACATCATCCCCATAGGCGATACCGTCCGCCTGCAGGTCTTCAAGCCCGGCTTCCAGACTTTTGGCGCAGACTATGACATCAACAGCGCCACACTCGACATCCCGGTCAAGCTGAAGGCTCCCGCCCGGCAGTCCTCCACCTACGACAAGCAGCCCGACGCCGCAAAGCCAGACGAGACCGCCAAGCCGCAGTAGCATCCACGCCCAGGCTCTCTGCCGCGCCCGCGATTTGCTGTTCTTAGAGTTGCGTGCTATCCGTGATGGCCGTCACCTGGATGCGTCCCTGGCACACGGTGAACGCGTGGCGCACCGTAAAGGACTGCGTCGTCCCAGGGGCCGCGACCACCACCGACCCCACCTTGGCGCACCCCGCGCCATCCGCCCGGCTGCCTGTCCAGCCCACCTCGAAGCTCGCCTCGCCCGCGGGTGCCAGCAACACCAGCGGAGACGGAGCCCGCAGGGGCGCGTCGGTGCCCGCAGCCCGGTTGGTGCCAGGTTTCAGAGCCCCGTCCAGCCTCGTCGCCGTCACCTTCTCAACAGCAATGCTGCCAATCAGGCTCCCATCCTCCCGCAGCAGCGAGATGGCCGGGTAGCCGCTGAGGCGGCACGGCAGCGCCCCATGGTTGACCAGGTTCAGCCGCACCGATCGCCGCTCTCCATCTACCTGCGCCCCGGACTCAAACAGGCTGAGCTGCGCCGCGCCGCACGGCTGCACCGCGTTGATGTCCACCGGCATGGATCGCTTGGCCAGCTGCACCGTGTGGTCCACCACCAGGAAGGGTGCGTTCGGGTTGGCGCCCCCGCGCCCGCTCAGCGGCGCAGCCTCGCGCAGCCCCGGAGCGTTCGACCGCGCAGAGTGCGTCGTGCCGCCGTGGCCGCAGCCGGCCACCAGCGTTGCCGTAGCAAGCCCTGCGATCCACCGGGATGGAGAACTCCGTAGCCGCATCAGAGACCTCTTGCAGCCGAGTATAGATCAGGCCGGCTGCACGCCCCGTTCTTCCGTCGCTCACCTAGGATGCTCGCACGGCGCCTCCAGCCCCGCAGCCTGCCCGCCACGGTCATAGGATAGAGCCATGCCCACCCTGTCTGGCGAGAAGGTCCTCATCACCGGCGCCGCCCGCCGCATCGGTCGCGCCCTCGCTCTTGCCCTCGGCCAGGCCGGTGCCGCCGTCGCCCTCACCTACCGCCATTCGCAGCAGGACGCCCTCGCCACCCTGGCCGAGCTCCACGCCCTCGGCGCCCGCGCCGTCGCCATCCCCTGTGACCTTGACCTGCCCGCCAGCATCGAGGCCGCCGTCCACCAGGCAGCCCGGGAACTGGACGGCCTGACCATGCTCGTCAACAACGCGGGCGCCTTTGAGACAGCGCCCCTAGACACCCTCACCGCCGAGCAGTGGGACTCCATGTTCCGCACCAACACCCGCGCGCCTTTCCTCATGGCCCGCGCCGCGCTCCCCTACCTGCGCACCCAGGCCGCTCCTCGCGTCGGCCGCATCATCAACCTTGGCTCTCTCGGCGGGCAGCACGCCTGGGCCACGCACGCCCACTACTCTGCGTCCAAGGCCGCCCTGCACATGCTCACACTTACCATGGCCAAGGCCTTTGCTCCCCAGGTGGCGGTGAACTGTGTCGCTCCCGGCATGATCGCCACCGGCGACACCTCCGCCGAAAGCGCTGGCGAGTACGCCCACTTCCTCGCCAAAACACCCATGCGCCGCAACGGCACCACCGACGATGTCGCCCAGGCCGTGCTCTTCTTTGCCGCCGCCACGCCCTTCATCACCGGGCAAATCCTTACCGTCGACGGCGGCCTCGGCCTTTAACCCTCAGGACCGCTTCAGCAACCGCGCCAACAGGCCGCGCTTCCCCGGGTTGACGGTCTCCTCGGCCACCCTGTGCACGTGCGTCGGCTCCGGCTGCGGGCCCAGGTCCTCTCCATAGAACACCGCCTGCGGATTGTGAACGCACAGCCGGTCTGCCGTCTCCTTCCCGCAGTGGTTCCGTACGTACTGGTAGCCCTGGCTCAGAATGGGTGGCCGCGACTCCAGATTGTGCGCGTCCGTGGCCAGAAAGTGCACCCAGTTCCGATCCAGAAACTGCTTGGCAGACGCCATCGCCGTCCGCCCGAACCGCCCCGTGAACGAAGACGCCGTAATCTGCACCAGCGCCCCGTCCCGCACCCACTGCCCCAACCGCTCCGGGTGCCGCTGCAGCACAGGGTTGCGCTCCGGATGCGTAATGATCGGGCGCTGCTTGACGATCGTCAGCTCAAAGAAGCTGTCGTTGATCGTCTCCGGGATAATGCTGTCGGCAAACTCCACCAGCAGGTACTTCCTCCCGTTGATCGTGTACCGGCCCGGGTTGTCCAGCGCATCCTGGATGTTGTCCCAAGAGAGATGGAAGTCACACCCCAGGCCCAGCGTCACCTTGTTCCCCACCCGCTGGCGAATCGTCTCCAGCAGCGCCTCGTTCTTCGCGCGGTCATATCGGTAGCGGTCGTTGGCGTGCGGCGTGCACACAATATGCGTAATGCCATCCGCCGCTGCCATGTCGATCATCTTCACCGAGGTATCAAAGTCAGGCGACCCGTCATCGGTCCCGAACAGCAGGTGGTGGTGGATGTCAATCATCGCCCTGCCCCGCACTCCCGCATCGCGCCCATGGACCGCACCATCGATGCGAAGATCCCCAACCCGTCGCACGATCCCAAGATCGCCTCGCTCGACCGGTCCGGGTGCGGCATCATCCCCAGCACATTGCGCTGCTCATTCAGAATGCCGGCAATATTCTTGAGCGACCCGTTCGGGTTCGCCTCGGCCGCAACCTCACCCTCCGCCGTCACATACCGGAAAGCGACTCGCTCCTGCTCCTCCAGCACCGTCAACGTCTCCTCGTCGCAGTAGTAGTTGCCTTCCATGTGCCCGATCGGTACCTCAATCACCTGGCCTCGCCCGAGCTCGCTCGTGAACAGGGAATCGGTCGTCTCCGTGCGCAGGTACACCTGTTTGCAGATGTACTTCAGGTTGCGATTGCGCAGCAGCGCGCCGGGCAGCAGCCCCGCCTCGCACAGGATCTGAAAGCCGTTGCAGATACCCAGCACCGGCCCGCCCTCCGCTGCAAACCGCGCCACCGACTGCATCACCGGAGAGAAGCGCGCGATCGCCCCCGTGCGCAGATAGTCTCCATACGCAAAGCCGCCCGGAATCACAATCGCATCGCAGTTTTCCAGGTCAGCCGAGTCATGCCAGAGCATGGCCGTCGGCTGCCCCGCCACCTCCGCCAGCACATGATGCGCATCGGCGTCGCAGTTGGACCCCGGAAAGACCAGAACACCGAATTTCAGGGTGATAGGCTAGCAGCTTTTGCATGCGTCTTGGGAGAGGAGACCACGCAGGCCCCGCCCGACCAGACACACCCGTTCCGCCTCCGCGCATCTCTAGGAAGTATGGAATTCAGACATTTGGGCTACTCCGGCCTCAAGGTCCCGGTACTCGCCTTCGGCACCGGCACCTTCGGTGGCGGCAATGAGTTCTTCAAGGCCTGGGGCCAGACAGATGTGGACGAGGCCCGCCGCCTGGTATCCATCTGCATGGAGGCCGGCGTCAACCTCTTCGACACCGCAAATATCTACTCCTACGGCTTGTCGGAGGAGATCCTGGGCAAGGCCATCGAGGGCCGGCGGCACGAGATGCTCCTCTCCACCAAGGCTACCTTCCGCATGGGTTCGGGCGAGAACAACGTCGGCTCCTCCCGTTACCACCTCATGGAGCAGTGCCATGCCAGCCTTAAGCGCCTCGGCACCGATTACATCGACATCTACCACATGCACGGCTTCGACGCGACCACGCCCATTGAAGAGACGCTCGAGACACTCGACACCCTGGTCCAGCAGGGCAAGGTCCGCTACCTGGCCGCCTCCAACTTCTCCGGCTGGCACCTGATGAAGTCCCTTGCGCTGTCAGAAAAACACAGCTGGCAGCGCTACGTCGCGCACCAGGTCTACTACTCGCTGGTAGGCCGTGACTATGAGTGGGAACTGATGCCGCTCGGCCTCGATCAGCACATCGCCGGCTTGGTCTGGAGCCCGCTCGGCTGGGGCCGCCTCACCGGCAAGATCCGCCGCAACCACCCCCTGCCCGAGCAGAGCCGCCTGCATAAGGCCTCTGCCGAGGGCCCGCAGATGGCCGACGAGTACCTCTACCAGGTCGTCGACGCCCTCGATGCCGTGGCTGCTGAAAACGGAAAATCCGTTCCCCAGATCGCCCTCAACTGGCTTCTCACCCGCCCCACTGTGGCCAGCGTCATCATTGGCGCGCGCAACGAAGAGCAGCTGCGCCAGAATCTCGCCGCTGTTGGCTGGACCCTCACCCCCGAACAGATCGCTCGTCTTGATGCCGCCTCCGAACCCCCCAAGCCCTACCCGTACTGGCACCAGGCCGGCTTCCGCGAACGCAACCCCTCGCCTGTCCCAGAGCCCGGGGCAGGGAAGTAGCCGCCCTCCGCCCGGCAGGCCCGCCCGGTAGTCCCGCGATACAATCCGGGCATGACGTTAGCAGAGCTGGCCCGTCTGCTGGGCGCAGAGCTCCATCCCGGCGCCTCGCCCCAGCCTGGCCCGGCAGCAGACCACAGCCCAGCCGGAGCACCCCACGCACTACCCCCCTTCGACCCCGCCCTGGTCCAGATCACAGGCGTCGCCGGCATCGAAACCGCCGCGCCCCATCAGCTGACCTTCGTCGCCAACGCCCGTTACGCGCCCCTCGCCCCCACCACCCGCGCCGGAGCCATCCTGGTTGAGCGCGACTTCCCCGCCATCCCCGTTCCTACCCTCCGCCTCCCCAACCCCTACCACGCCTTCGCCCGCGCGCTCGAGCTCTTCTACCAGCCGCCCTCCTACCCGCCCGGCATCCATCCCACCGCTGTCGTTGATCCCTCCGCCCAACTCGCCGCCTCCGTCCATCTCGGACCCTATGTGGTCGTCGGCGCCCGCGTCACCCTCGGCGAACACAGCGTCGTCCTCGCCCACTGCGTACTCTATGAGGGCGCCCGCATCGGCTCCCACTTCTTCGCCCACGCGCATGCCGTAGTCCGGGAGCACTGCATCGTCGGCGACCACGTCACCCTGCAGAACGGCGCCATCATCGGCTCAGACGGCTTCGGCTTCGCCAAACAAGCCTCCGGCTGGTACAAGATTCCCCAGTCCGGCCACGTCGTCCTTGAGGATCACGTCGAGGTGCAGGCGCTGGCCTGCATCGATCGCGCCAGCGTCGGCGAGACGCGCATCGGCCGCGGCACCAAGGTCGATAACCTCGTCCAGGTCGGTCACGGCTCGACCGTCGGCGCCGATACCCTGCTCTGCGCGCAGGTTGGCCTCGCCGGCTCCACGCACGTCGGCCGCAGCGTCATCCTTGCTGGCCAGGTAGGCGTCGCTGGCCACTGCACCATCGGCGACGGCGCCGTAGCCACCGCGCAAAGCGGCATCCCCGGCGACGTACCCGCCGGCGCAGTCGTCAGCGGCTACCCCGCCATCCCCAATCGCCAGTGGCTGCGCGCCTCCGCTGTCTTCCAGCGCCTGCCCGAGACGTTACGAAAGTTCCAGAAGGCGCGAAAGCCCGACGACCTCTAGCATCACTCCCCAGCAGCCCTCGCATCCTATGAGACTCATGGCAGATCACACAGACGAGGATCTTCTGGAGCTTCTTGCCGCCGCGGAAGACCCCATCCGCGTGCTCCTGCTCGATGACCAGGTCGATAACCTGCTGCTGCGCGCAACCATCCTGC